>NZ_JAIVFR010000548.1 GCF_020829685.1 Nostoc sp. CHAB 5715
ACGAGTATAAAAGACTCGTTGGCGAGTATCAAAGACTCATTTACGAGTATCAAAGACTCGTCGGCGAGTATAAAAGACTCATTCACGAGTATAAAAGACTCATTCACGAGTATCAAAGACTCGTTCACGAGTATCAAAGACTCAACGACAAAAAATCTAGCGTAGGCATCGCTAATTGCTAAGTGTAAATTATTCCAAAACTATTAACCAATCATTAACTATTTTTCAAAATGACTTCTATCTCAGCTTCCTTTCAAACTTTACGCGATCGCCAACAGTGTGCTTTAATCCCCTTTATCACAGCAGGCGATCCTAACTTAGAAACCACCGCCGAGGCAATACGTATCTTAGATCGCAATGGTGCTGACTTCATCGAGTTGGGCGTTCCCTACTCCGATCCTCTAGCAGATGGGCCTGTGATTCAAGCAGCAGCAACTCGCGCTTTGCAAAAAGGCACGAAATTAGAGCAAGTGCTAGAGATGTTGCACATAGTGAGTCCTAGCCTAAAAGCGCCGATAATTCTATTTACTTATTACAATCCCATTTTGCACCGGGGTATTAAGCCATTTTTAGGAAAAATTGCTGCTGCTGGTGTGCGAGGCTTGGTAGTGCCAGACTTGCCCTTAGAAGAAGCAGAAGAATTAATCCAAACTGCTGCATCTTTCGGAATTGAGGTAATTTTACTCGTAGCTCCTACCAGTTCTCTTGATAGAATTGAAGCGATCGCTCGTCAATCTCAGGGTTTTATCTACTTGGTGAGTGTTACAGGTGTTACAGGTATCCGCGCTCAAATCCAAGACCGCGTAAAATATTTATTAACAGATTTGCGAAGCGTCACCGATAAACCCATTGGCGTTGGTTTTGGCATCTCAGGGCCAGAACAAGCACATCAAGTAAAAGAATGGGGCGCAGATGCAGTGATTGTTGGCAGTGCCTTCGTTAAAAGGTTAGCTGAAGGTAGCCCAGCAGAAGGACTGCAAGCTGTAGAACAACTCTGTCAGGAACTCAAAGCAGCAATTACAGAAAGTCGGGGCGAAAGCCCATCTCTTCAAGGAGTGGGGAATAGGGAATAGGGAGTAGGGAGTAGGGAATTAGTATCAATTATTTATCTTTCTGCCCTCTGCCCCCTGCAAGAACTGCCCCCTGGATTAAGATAATGAAATTACTGCTGAAATCTGTCAAAATATTAATTTATAGCGTACTTCTAGTTAGCGCCTGTGCTATTACAGTCTTCGCACACGATCGCATTGGCCACGGACAATACAAATACCATTGGAATCACAATCTTCCAGGACAATACGCTCACGTAGCTGTAAGAAAGAACGTAACTGACCTGACATCAGCAGAGAAAACAGCCTTCGTCAAGGCTATCAAAACCTTAAAAACTACAATTCCCGCAGGTAGCAAGCTCAGTATTTACGACCAATTCGTTGCCATACATATAGGGGCAACACGCTTGATTCATAACCATAAAGGACATTCCAATGGTTCCGTTCAAGAACTTGCTCATGAAAATGCCGCATTTTTCCCTTGGCATCGAGAATATATTCGCAGATTTGAACAAGCACTGCAAGCAGTAGACCCAAATGTTACTCTCCCATACTGGGATTGGACTGACCCCAAATCAATTGATGTGGTTTTTAACGATGACTTTCTTGGTTCTAACGGTCAAGGAGTAACCATCAAAATTCCAAATCAGAGAAACTTTACAGGCGGGACTGTGCCTGGGGCTTTTGCTGTTGCAAATGGTTGGGTTATGAATCCAGTATTAAACATTGACCCAGATACCAACACATCATTAGGTACATCACTTGTCCGCTTTCTACGGCTACCTCCAGCTAGCGATTACCCAGTGCCTAAAAAAGATATTGAGCGTGCGCTGACTCTTAATAACTATTCTCTCTTTCGCCCTGCTTTGGAAGGATTTATATCTGTAGATGAGCAGGGTAAAGTCACTCCAGGAGGATTTATACATAACTACATTCATGGTTTAGTTGGTGGGGTACAAATAGATGCAAGCACAAGACCGATAAAGTTTAAGGGCTTGGGTACTATGAGCAATATACCAAGTTCGCCTTATGACCCAGTGTTTTGGTTGCATCATGCCAACGTAGACCGCCTCTGGGCTGAATGGCAAGAAAAGGGTCATAAAGGTAGCGATTTTTATCCTGCCGATGGTCAGCCTTACGGACACAATCTTAAAGACCTAATGTGGCCTTGGGACGGCGGTATGTCTACCCCCAAAGCTACGGCGTTAGGAGATTTACTATCTCTATTACCAAAATTTGACTCTAACGATTTGGTGCGCCCTATAGACGTTTTGAATCACAGGGAATTGGGCTATAGCTACGAAACCCGTGAAAAGGAAACGCGAAAAGAATTTTATCTGTGGTAGGACTTACGCACACTCTACGAATTCTCGGCGCTCTTGGCGTCTTGGCGGTTCGATAAATTAAGCGAAGTTAGCAATTTTTGCGTAAGTCCTATGTGTGGGATAAGTTCTAAAAAGTTAGAACGAAAGTAAAAAATACTTGAACATAAAGGATTTTCAACTGTGGTAAGCACCCAAGATATCAACGCTATAATTTCAACTACGTCTGTGCTACCTGACCTTTTAGGCAGGTTTGGAAAATTCGGCGGTAAGTACGTCCCCGAAACCTTAATGCCTGCATTAAGTGAGTTAGAAGCGGCATTTAATCAATATTGCAATGAGCCGAGTTTCCAAGCAGAACTGCAAAACTTACTGCGCGATTATGTGGGACGACCCAGCCCATTATATTTTGCTGAACGCTTGACAACAAACTACGCTAGACCAAATGGCACGGGGCCGCAAATCTATTTAAAGCGTGAGGATTTAAATCATACAGGCGCTCACAAAATTAATAATGCTTTGGCTCAAGTGTTACTCGCTAAACGCATGGGTAAGCAACGGGTGATTGCAGAGACGGGTGCAGGACAACACGGCGTAGCAACTGCAACTGTATGTGCTAGGTTCGGTTTGAAATGTGTAATTTACATGGGCGTCCAGGATATGGAACGCCAAGCCCTCAACGTGTTCCGCATGAAATTAATGGGAGCAGAAGTTCGTCCAGTTGAGGCAGGTACGGGAACTCTCAAGGATGCAACTTCTGAAGCAATTCGGGATTGGGTGACGAATGTAGAAACAACTCATTACATCCTGGGTTCTGTTGCTGGGCCTCATCCTTACCCAATGATTGTCCGTGACTTCCACGCGATAATTGGTATAGAAACTCGCGCTCAAGCTCAGGAGAAATGGGGAGGATTACCAGATATTCTACTGGCTTGCGTGGGTGGAGGTTCCAATGCGATCGGCTTGTTTCATGAGTTTGTGCATGAACCTTCGGTGCGCCTAATCGGAGTCGAAGCGGCGGGTGAAGGTGTAGATACAGAAAAACACGCTGCTACCTTGACAAAAGGAAAAATAGGTGTATTGCATGGTGCAATGAGCTATTTACTGCAAGATGATGATGGTCAAGTCATCGAAGCCCATTCAATTAGTGCCGGATTAGATTATCCCGGCGTTGGCCCTGAGCATAGTTATTTAAAGGATCTTGGTCGCGCTGAATATTACAGTGTTACCGATAAACAGGCACTAGAAGCGTTCCAAAGGCTTTCGCAATTGGAAGGGATTATCCCAGCCTTAGAAACTGCTCATGCGATCGCATATCTCGAAACCCTTTGTCCTCAATTAGAAGGCAACCCCCGCATCGTTATCAATTGCTCTGGCAGGGGTGACAAAGACGTGCAAACTGTAGCGAAAGTCCTGATTCCTTAATTTTCTCTTCTTGTCATTTGTCATTTGTCATTTGTCCTTCGTGAATGACTAATGACCAATGACTAATGACCAATGACCAATGACTAACGACAAATATGATAGCTGTAACGCAAATCCCACAGGACAACATCTCCATTACTTCTGAGTTCTACAACTGGCCAGGATTATTGCAACAGTTGTTTGCTCGGCAATCTTTGACGGTTTCCCAAGCTGCGGATCTGATGCAAGGTTGGCTTACAGATGCCATTCCTGATGTCCTCTCAGGAGCGATTTTAGCGGCAATCCAAGCTAAAGGCGTATCTGCCGAAGAATTAGTCGGCATGGCTAGCGTCTTACAATCCCAATCTCCACCCCTTGTACAGACGCGATTAATCGCGTCTCTCCCCACTCCCCTAATTGACACCTGCGGAACTGGTGGAGATGGCGCTTCAACTTTTAATATTTCCACTGCTGTTGCTTTTGTTGCCGCCGCCGCCGGGGTAAAAGTTGCCAAACATGGCAATCGTTCCGCATCTAGCAAGACTGGTTCGGCTGATGTGCTGGAAGCTTTGGGTATAAATCTCAACGCTACTCCTGAGAAAGTGCAAGCCGCAGTGGATGAGGTTGGAATCACCTTTTTGTTTGCTCCTGGCTGGCATCCTGCACTTAAAGCGATCGCTACTTTGCGAAAAACTTTGAAGGTGCGGACTGTTTTTAACTTGCTGGGCCCGCTAGTAAATCCCATGCGTCCAACAGGGCAAATTATTGGTGTTAACGATCCGCTTTTACTAGAGGAAATTGTTCAAGCTTTATCCCAATTGGGATGTCAGCAAGCGATCGCGCTCCACGGACGGGAACGTTTAGATGAAGCTGGTTTAGCAGATGTCACTGATTTGGCTGTACTTCAAGATAAAAAAGTTCGTTCTCTAACCCTCAATCCTCAAGAACTGGGTTTGAGTTTTGCACCGACTGCGGCGTTGTGCGGTGGAGATGTCCAAGAAAATGCCGAAATCTTGAAGGCAGTTCTCCAAGGTAAAGGCACTCAAGCGCAGCAAGATGTAGTCGCTTTAAATACAGCCCTCGCACTCCAAGTTGGTGAAGCCATTCATGGGGAAACTGATGTTTTAGCAGGTTGTGTTAAAGGTATTGCCCTTTCCAAGGAAATTCTGCAAAGCGGCGCGGCTTGGACAAAACTAGAACAACTTGCGGAATTCTTGCGCTAATTGCCAAGGTAGAGGCACAGCATTGCTCATTAGTGTCAACTTAAGTAAAAGCCATGTCCCGCAAGGAACTTAAGTTCCTTGCTAATAGCAAAAGTAATCTAAAGATTACTAAGTATCTGCAAAAATCTTTAGTCTACTTCAGTAGACTTTAGCTATTAGCCTTGAACTTTAGTTCTAGGC
>NZ_JAIVFR010000549.1 GCF_020829685.1 Nostoc sp. CHAB 5715
GAGTTGTTACAAACTATGCTTTTGACATAAAGTACATTTGAAGGTTGAAAGTGCTAGATGTACGTGAGGTTGTCTTGGTTTCCACAAGTGTATTGGACTGGCTCCATCGCCGTCAACATCATTACCGAAAATAGCAATTGTCTGGCATCCCACCGCAGCTGCAATATGTAATGGACCTGCATCCACTGAGATGAAGACTTTGGTTTGAAGAAATGCACCTGCCAATTCTAACAGAGATGTCTGACCTCTGAGATCAATCAAAGCAGTAGTTTGTAACAACTCGTCCTCTATAGAACCTGCATTGTACAGCGTTTTCTGTATCTTCGGCGCACTACCCACTAAACCAACACTCAGTCCTTGTGCCGCACACCACTGGATCACTTGCTGCCAAGCGTGAATCGGCCAGAGTTTAGCAGGTCGGGTGGCTGTCACATGAATTAGCACATCGGGTACAGGAAAATTAGGTTCTTGACTAGGCAGTTCTAGCTTGAAAAAGTCGGTTTCAACATAGGCTAAACGACAGAAGATTTCCCCAATGTAATTGCTCTGAATCACGCCTTGATGCCGTTCGACCAATTCAGAACTATTCCAATCTCGATCCTGGAGCAGGCGTTGAATTAAATTCGCATTTTCACCTCCATCAAGCTTTTTCTGAAAGTCTTGTGTCAGGGCTGCTCCTGTCACATATAGTGGACGTAGGGCAGTTGTCATCACTAAGTTGATGGGGCTGAATTCATCACAATTAATCGCTAAATCGTAAGAGCCTGCAACTTGTTGCCGTTGATGCACTACTTGCGCTAACTGCGCTAAGATATCATCGCGATCGCTATACAGAGAAAAGCGCCAATCAATGTAGGGACAATAGAGTTCAAAGTCTTGGGTTACGTCACTGCCAAAAAAATCCAACGTGCAATCTGGATATTTTTCTTTTAGACCTCGCAGCAAGGGGGTAATTACTACATAATTCCCAACCTTGCTGGAGCCGAATACGGCAAGATGGGGATGTGGGCGTAAGGATTGATCGACAAAGACTTGCATATCACGAATTTCTTACAAATTTTTCAAATTATTTTTAGATGATGCCTGACAACAAGTTTCCAAACATTCTCTTATTTTTATCAATTCGTGATTAGTTTACTAAGTCGATTAAAGGAGTTGAGTTGTTCAAGAATGAATTCCAAGCAGTCTTCAAGGACTTCCTTCTTTTTCTCACCAAGAATAACTAAATTCTGATTTTGAGGATAAGACCATCGACGCAGATGAGCAATACTAAATCCTTCCTGTTTCTCTTCTTCTAAAGAAGCTTTTCTCACAGCATCCCATAAAACCAGTGTTGGTTTCTGAAATGCAGTGGCAATATGAGAAGGCCCAGTATCAAATCCTACATATAAATCACTTGCCCAAATCAGAGCCATTGCTTGTCTAATAGTTGTTTTTGGTGTAAAGATAGAAAACGTCTTTTGCTCAAAGTCATTATTGCCAATATGTAAAAAACTTACTTTATTTTTCAAGTAATCGACTAATTCCAGCCAATTATCTAAATGCCAAGGTGAATCTGTAGTACTCGATGAAGTCCCATAGGGACAGATACAAACAACAGGACGTTTGAGGTGAGCAAGGGTCTTTAATCCCCACTGCATTTCTTCGTGAGATAAAAATAAAGAACCCCTTAATTGACGAGGACGCAGTCCATGAGCAAAACAGATATTTTCTATGATATGATGGCTTTGACAAAAATTATCTGACTCAATGGAAAGTTCTACCATGATGTTCTGGTCTATATCATCGGCATTGATAATTGTCTCAATATATGGATTGTTTTCCCAGATTGAATACCCGTTTTCTTGAGCCTTTTTATAGTAGTTTAAAGGAGCAGTCAATAATTTTATGAGTCGCCCTTTGTTTAAAGATAATGCTTCAACTAATGGTGTATAACAAACACAACTTCCTATTCCGAGATAACTAGGTATTGCCAAGTCACAGTTATACTTTTCAGTATAATATTTCGATGCAACTAATGGTTCTGAATCTCGAAATCGTGGATAGAAGATAGATTGACTTATACTGCTGTTATTAAACATATTTGGTTATTCCGTATTTAGTGTCTTCAATTTTTAGTAAAAAGGCAGTTTTTCGATTTTACGATCGCAACAATTGAGCCATCTCAAAAGCTACCAATCCACCAAAACACCAACCCATGAACAAATAAGGACTGTAGAAATTTTCAAGTAGCTTTGCACAATCATTTTAGGATTTGTTAAGTGCAACTGTGGAACTTTCTCTTCTCGAACTCTTTCATCTCTCTATTATTAATATTTGTGATTTTTTTGGAAACAAAGCACGTAGTGTTATAAATAATTAAAAGAGTTACGTTAGAGAGATAGTAAAAGCGACCAGAGTTTTTGAAGTACATACGGTTAGAGTTTCCAAATTTCACAAGATTTTAGATATGTCAACAACGATGTCACCTACAGAGGTAAGGAGAGTTAATGCTGTTGAGTACTAATTTTAAGAAGCTAGTAGCTGTTCGCTCTAGAATGGCATACGAATTTATTTTGAATCTTTTACCAAATCCTCAAGTTCCGCCAAAACCAGAAATAGAGCTAATGTTTTTGACAATGACTGGAACTAAACATTTACCATTCCTTCAACAGTGTTTGTTCTCTTTATATACTAGCTGGTCATCAATACCAAAGCTACAAATCGTTTCTGACGGCACGATTACTATATCAAAACATGATTGGGCTAGTAGTTCGTCGCGTTAATTCTGAGAGGTTTAAGAACGAACCGCGAAGTACGCAAAGTACGCGAAGAAAGCGAAAAAAGAAGAAAAATTTAAAAGTTAATTCACCCTGCAAAAATAATGAGACAGAACACTAGATGGGATCTGAATACATTGTCTTAAAGAGGTTTGAAACAGTCATTTCTGAATGGCTAACAAGCTTCGTCAGCATCTCCTGATAGTTGTTTAATAGGCGATCGATTGTCTCTGCTGTAAATTTCTCAGTGCCGTATTTAGCCCTGATCTGGATTGTTTTTGACAGTTCAACGTAAAGCTCCAATGGGGGTGTCTTGCCATAAAGTTCCATTGGCATATCGCCCCATTCTGATGGTGCGATCGCTTCCCAACCTGGTATTTGATCTTGAACTGAGGGGGTCATGGTAATGCTTGCCAGCAGATTCAGGGGACGTAAATGTTGGATCTGCTCGATCACCTGATACAGCTGCACCTCTTTATGTTCGATCGCTTCATTGACGGTCTCTTGAAGTTGTTTAATTACGGTCGAGCCAGTCTGTTCCGGCAAAATTAGCGATCGCAGAATCACGTCATTGATAAAGCAGCCAATCATGCCCTCTGTGTTTGGCCCGGTGCGGTTGCCGAGCGTTGCCAGAATCAAAATCTCATTTTGTTGGTTCCACTTCGCTAAAACAAGTTTGAAAGCGCTCAACAAGATGACAAAACTCGTCACCCTCTGTGAACGACCCAGCCCTTCAATCGAACGAACGAGATACTCAGGTAAGTGGATAAAACGGTGTCCTGCCTGTTTACTAGACAGCATCAGACTTGGAGAGGGGTGTAACTCGTTATCAACGAGTTTGCGTTGCCAATAGCTGAGTTGCTGTGCGATCGCGGACTCGTTGTAGACTTGCTGCTGCCACAAGGCAAAGTCTGCATATTGGCATGATAGGGCTGGGAGGGGCGAAGGTTGCCCATTGGCGAAAGCCTGCATCAGTGCGTCTAATTCTTGCAGAAGCACACCAAATGACCAACCATCTGTGATCATATGGTGCATGGTAATCACGAGCCAATGCTCTTTTGGATTCAGTTGAAATAAGGCAGCTCTGATTGGGGGAGCAACAGCCAGATTGAAGGGCTGCTGACGTATTTTAATTCCCAAACGAACCGCTTCCGACTCACGCGCCTCTGGGGGTAGGTGCTGTAGGTTTTCATAGATTAATGGCAGGTGCAGGTGAGGTAAAACGATCTGCATCGGCTGATCGTTGATGACGGTGAAGACCGTGCGGAGATTCTCATGACGGCGGACGATTTCGTTCAAACTTTGCTCGACGACCTCTGGTGAGAGAGAACGCCTGACTCGCATCAGAGTCGAACTATTGAGAGTTGCAACCGTACTTGCTGATTGCTCCAGGAACCATAACCCCTGCTGTGATAGCGACAGAGGCACGGGTGTAGATGGGTTTCTCTGCAAGCCAGACATGGCTAGCATGGTAGCAGAAATCCCATTTGAACTGAGTTTTGGATGGGCTTTGAACGACTCAATTAACTTGCTGAGGGCGGCGATCGTCGGGGTTTCAAACAGACACCGCAGGGGAAAATCAATCGCAAAGGCTTGGCAAATTCGGAAGACGAGTGAGGTCGCCAGCAGAGAATGTCCTCCCAATTCAAAAAAGTTATCGTAAATCCCGACTTTCTCAATACTGAGAATCGCAGCCCAAAGGTTAGCTAAAATTTCTTGGGTGGGGGTGCTGGGTGCTACGAAGCTAGATTCTAGTCCAATCTGGAAATTTTCCGGTATGGGTAGAGCGCGGCTATCAACTTTTCCATTAGACGTTAAGGGAAACTTTTCTAGGACAACAAAGGCAGATGGAATCATGTACTCAGGCAGTTTTTTCTTGAGATAGTGGCGAAGGTCTTGAATGTATCTCTCTAAACTGTTCCAAGTCGATTGGCGATCGCCTAAACTATTTGATCCCGTTTTTTGAGGGAAACACTGCTTTCCATTGGGTAACTCATAGAGAGAGCGATCGCCCTTGGCGGCTCCTAAAGGAGCATCGCCCAACATCCCCTGCTCTCTTAAACTCACCAAATTGAGAATGGTTGAAGCTTGGGTCTGGTCAGGAACAATATAGGCTACCAATCGCTTATTATTAAGTTCATCCTCTCTGGCAAGTACAACACATTCTCGCACACCTTGGTGCCCAGAAAGTAGTGCTTTAATTTCTCCTAACTCAATCCGAAAGCCCCGAATTTTGACTTGATGATCGATGCGTCCTTTATACTCAAGCTCACCTGTAGGTAAATATCGCGCTAAATCCCCCGTTTTGTATAAACGCCCTTGCTGCTGATTGCTAAAGGGATTGAGTACAAACCGCTCCTGGGTGAGTTCACTTCGCCCGCCTCCAACCCCTGCGCGTCCGTCTTGATGGCCTGG
>NZ_JAIVFR010000054.1 GCF_020829685.1 Nostoc sp. CHAB 5715
AGCAAGCCTGGTATAATTGGGGAAATTCCTTAGTAAATTTGCGACGTTACCAAGATGCATTTACAGCTTACGATCAAGCTGTGCAATATAAGACAAATTATTATCAAGCGTGGTTTTCAAGAGGTAATGTACTGCTCAATTTACAACGTTATCCAGACGCGATTGCATCTTTTAATCAAGTAATAAAATATAATCCCAGTAATTACCAAGCATGGTATAATCTGGGTTGGTCGCTGCATCAAACCCAACGCTATGAAGAAGCAATAAAAGCTTATAAAAAAGCAGCAACACTTAAGCAAAAAGATTATCAACTCTGGTATAATTTGGGCAATTCACAATACATTTTGCAAAAATACGAAGATGCGATCGCGTCTTATAATAAGGCAGTTCGTTATAAACCAGACCATTCTGAAAGCTGGTATAGCAGAGGTAATGCGCTATTAAATTTGAAACAGTTTAAAGATGCGATCGCGTCTTACGATCAAGCAATAAAATACAAGCCTAATTACCAACAAGCAATAGACGGGCGCAATCAAGCCCAAATTCAACTACAAGGCGAAATATCAAAGCCTAAACCTGTAATTGTGCCAGTTCTCCCATTTCCTAATGCTACTAATTCACCGCAGACGATACCCTAGTACGTCACAGCGTAAATAAACAAATAAATGTTGGGTTTCGTTCCTCAAACGCCACTTGCTACCCTGCGGGAACGCTAAAAGCGAACAAGTCGGGAAACTGCAAGGGCGCAGTGGCTCCCCAACCTACATTAGACATCTCCAGAAATTAATTATGCGTTACCTGAAACCCTTGTAGAGACGTTGCAATGCAACGTCTCTACATTCATTTTCGGAGATGTCTATTGGAGTTATTGTTTAGGCAAAACCTACGCAGTATTGGGGGCACAATATATTGTCCCCTTACTCGCATTTTAAAATTGTTTAAAAATTGCTGCAACTAGCGAAGATTCACCTCTTGCAGGTAATTTACTCCTTGAAGATATTCAATCCTAGTCACTGACTTTTTAGAGACCAATGAATTTTTTCTTTTTGCAGAAGCTAGCTTTTGATAATCAGTCAGCAGGCGTTGTTTTTGAGTATATTCATTCAATTTGACTTGAGCTTGAGCATAAACTAGAGTATCGTTGGGAATATTTCGGAGAAATTTTACAGCCTGATCAAAATTACCAACAAATGCTTGTTTATAGGCTTTCTGTAAAAAGTAAGCTGCTCTAATCTGCCGCTTTCGATTGTACTCAGCCAACTTGTCTTGAACTAAAGTACCCGCACGACTTTCTTTAGGAATTTGCCGCAGATATTGTAATGCAGCAGAAAAATCTTTTGTCTCGGCACTTTCGTAAGCTTTTGCTAATAAATCTTGCGTCTGTGCTTCAATGTTGACGTATGCTTGCTGAACTAGTTTATCTGTTTTAGATTGCCAATATAAAATATTTGGAATTTTCGCAACAGCATGAAGAACATCTGACCATTTGCTCTCATTAAAAGCTGTTTGAGCTATTTGGTATTGCTGTGCAGCTATTTGCCATTGCTCTTGCCATTCTTCAATTGTGGCTTGCGCTTCTGGATAAACATTACTGTGAGGGGAAATTGATTTAACAAGTGCGATCGCTTCTTCTAAATCTCCTGCTTGATATTCTTTTGTGGCTTTAGATAAAGTTTCTGTTTCTGAGTATGCAGGTGCAGCATTAATTAAAGAATATACACCAAATCCCATCACTAAAGAATTAGCCGCAAGTCCTACTTTCATTCCTGTTAATAACGGAGATAATTTCCCAGATGTAGGATTATCATCTTCAATCGCCGCCTCTATAAGAAATTGCTCATCTGCTTCTAATATTTCTGGTGGCTGTTCCCATATTATTTGTTTGAGTACCCGCAGCACCTCACCCGCAGACTGAAAGCGGTTTTGATAATCGTAACGGATCATTTGGCTGAGAACAGCAGCTAGATAATCGTTAACTGGCGTGTTTTCAGAACGCCAAACAATTTCATGAGTATAAGGATCAGCTTTTAATTGTAGTGGTTCTAACCCAGTTAAAGCCTGGATAGCAATCATACCCAAAGCATAAATATCACTGTTGGGCTGTGTTTGTCCAATAAATTGCTCTGGCGGTATATACCCTAATGAAGTGACGGGAATTCTATAAATCGGCAATTGGGCACCTATACCAAAATCGATAGACTGGATTGAGCCAAAGTCAATCAAAGCTAACTTGAAATCGCTATGACGTCTGATCAAGTTTTCTGGTTTGATATCGCAATGGATAACGTTGTGAGAATGAACAAATTCCAGAATATCTAAGACATCTATCAGGAATTCTACAACTTCCCTTTCACTCCACAGACACCCCCATTGTTGAGCAATGGGTAATTCCCTAGTCAGCGCATATCCTTCAATCCATTCTTGGACTAAATAAAACTGGTCGTTTTCTTCAAAGCAGGCGATAAATTCAGGAATTTGGTGATGGCTTCCCAAAAGCTTGAGGGTTTGGGTTTCAGTCAGAAACAGTAACCTCAGCATCTCCAAGTAGCCAGATTCGGAACTACTAACTTTAATCTGCTTAACAACACATTTGGGATTCTCTGGATAATCTACGTCTACAGCTATGTATGTTTGTCCAAACACCCCTGCATCCAGGCTTTGGATAATTTGGTAACGCCCTTGTAGTAATTTACCGATTATGTGGTAGGTCATGACCTGGTTACTCAGTAAGTCCTTTTATTTACTTTTTCTGCCATTCCCTCCGGTTTCCGGAATACTTTAGAAATAAATAAACAGAATTTTGATACCTTGAAATGCAAGTTTAATTTTTAAGTATTTTTGCGTAATGAAATATAATTTTTTATTACTTTGAATTTTAAATTAACTATTAGCTTCTTCATCGTGTTCAACTACTTCAGCTTTATCTTGTAACGGCTTGACTACCCGTGCGATCGCTTCTTGAATAAAAGCCTTAATAAATTCATCTCTGCGATTAATTTGAAACTGTCGCTGTACAACTTCTGTCATTCCACCATCACCCCAATCTTGGTCATGACGAAAATATTCAATAAAACTTTTACCAGCAATTCGCGTTAAATAAGCTGCTGTCACGCCTTGAATCGCTCTACCAATAATAAAGGTAGCAACATTGAGTTGCAAAGCTGTAGATAATAATTGAATCGCTCCCTTAACAATGCCTAAACTGGCGATGGTTTTCGCTAAAGAAAGGGCTAACTCTCGTCCCCGTTCCATATTCAATTCACAGCCGTAAACTCTGCCAATTTCCACAACCATTTGAGCATTAACAGCTGCTGTCGCCAGCAAATCTACCACTGGTATCGGCGTGACTGATACTACACCAGCACCAATCCACTGAAAGCGTTCTACAATTTTGTCAGCTTGACGGCGACGCTGGCCATCGATGAGTTTTCGGGCTTCGTCTCCCAATCGCAGAGATTGTAAAAGAATATTATCTGCTACCAAATCTTCACCTTCGGCGCGTAAAACAGCAGCCGTGCGCCGCAGCAAAGGGACTATATCGGGTTCTGGCTGGAAGGTTTCGCCAGTTTCTAGTTGTGCAGGTTGAGGATTAGCAGCGATCGCCACCACATCATTAGTAGCAATAAATCCCCGTACCCGTTGACGCAACCTTGCAAGGATGGCTTCTTTATCTTCATCTGTATATAAATCAGTTTTGTTGAGAACTAGGAGCGATCGCTTCCCAATTTCTGCTAATCCCCGCAATGGTTCATATTCTGAGCGCCGTAAGTCATTATCTACCACAAACAAGAGTAAATCGGCTTTTGTCGCCAGTTCTCGCGCCATTTGTTCCCGTTCCGTTCCCGCCACCCCCGCTTCTAAAATCCCTGGCGTATCCGTAATTAAAATCTTGCGTTCTAATCCCTTCAACCGCAGACAATAAGTTTCTCCCACCTGGGTTGTACCCATCGGTGCATCCACCTGACCGACCATGCGTCCCATAATCGCATTAACTAGAGAAGTTTTGCCAGCACTTCCCGTACCAAATACCACTACTTGAATCTCACCGCGTGCTAAGTTCGCTTCAATCTCTCGTGATTTACTTAATAAAGCTTGGCGTGTTACTTCATCTTGAATTTGCGCTACCTGTTGGCGCACAGCTTGGAGAGTTGTAGAAGCAGCATCAGATTTAGCAGCAGGAATTTGCGCCGCAGTTACTCGCTTCGGGTTGCGGCGCGATCGCTTTTCCCCAGATTGAATCACCAATACATAATAGACAAAAGCGGCAACCAACGCTCCAATGAGGACAATCAACAGCAACAGCAGCAAATTGCCTAGCAACGGCGAATAGGACAATTGCCAATAGAGGCGCGATAGGGAATCAATTAGCCATAGGGCTAGCCCCAAAATGACGATCAGACCAACAATCAGCGTTACTATGCGTGACAGAGGCATGGCTGGGAAAGATTAATGGGTATTCAGTAGGCAGATGCTTCTGATTTTAATAGTTTCAGTATTTTTTACCAGAGTAGTCAGAAGCAGCTTTTGCGAAATTTGAACCTTTGAGCGTGAAACGTAAGGGCACGAGCCAGCTCATTAGTGTCAACTTAAGCTAAAAATCGCTTATCTGTTGGCTTCCACGCCCGCCCAGAAATGAATTTCAGCGGCTCATAGCTAAAGTCTACTCAAGTAGACTAAAGATTTTTGGTTATTATATTTAGTCATCAACAGAAGACTTTTGCTATTAGCAAGGAACTTCAGTTCCTTGCGGGACATGGCTTTTACGTTAAGTTGACACGTATGAGCTGGCTCGTGCCCCTACAAAAAATCTATATTTCAATACGCTTAGGTTAAGCCTTTTTTCTCCCCTTGCTCCTCTTCTCCCTCTGCTCCCCCTGCTCTCTTCTGTAAACATTCAGGAGGCAGATACTTCTAATCTTCATTGAAAGCGACGGGAAACTCCATCCCAAGAGTGGGTGTTCCGGGATAGTCGCCCCGTCGCTTGGGGCATAGGGCATAGGGCATTGGTAGTTTCTTCCCATGCCCCATCCCCGATTCCCCATGCCCAAAAACTCCATCCCCTTGTGGGTGGAGTTTTTTATAGTTTCAGTATTTTTGACTAGGGTAGAAAAAAGCTTTTTTTGATAAACTGAGAGCGCATTTTGTATCAAATGTGTTCTCACTTGCGGCTGAATTTCTTGTTTTTGATGAAAAACCGCCTACTAAAAACATTCAATAGCAAATTATACCATGATTGCGACACCTAAATTAAGATACTTTAGCTGGGTTCAACAAAGATTCCACCAGCTTAGTATTCGGCAAAAAATTTTTTGTGGGTATGGACTGGCTTTGGGTGTAGCAGTTTTGGGAACAACGACAGGGTTAGTAATAGGCGATCGCTATTTCCAACAAGCTAGACAACAGATGAACTTGGCAGATGAAGAAGGAAGCTTGTTAAGTAGTTTGCAAGGACAACTGTTGCAAATACAAATCCACCAGCAAGAAATAGTGCCTTTTTTGCAGCAGTCGCAAGCCTTGCAAAGGGGAATTTCTGATTTTAAAAGCGATCTGGCGGATGCGGAAACGTTGCTTTCTCAAGCACAAGAATTTAGTCAAACCACTTCCCAAGAGGATTTACAAGCTTTGCTAACAAAGCATAACAGCACGATAGCCGAATATTTTGAACAACTCAGGTCGCTGATTCGGCAAATTTTGCCATTAACTTCACAGCCAGAGGGAGCTATAAAAGCACAGCAATTAATCTCGAAATTCAGTCAAAGTCAGGATGCTTTAAAGTTTTATCAATTTGCCCATGAGTTAACCGACTTTGCCAAAACAGTTCAAGAACGCCAAGAGGAAGCTGATGTAGCTCAGAATCAGGCTGCACTCATGCAAGCTCAGATTATTATTGGTAGTATGCTGCTGTCAGTAGCGATCGCTGCCATCTTGGCTTTCTACACAAGTAAAATCATCGCCCATCCTATTAACACGGTGACGAAGATTGCCCAAAGAGTTACCCAAGAAGCCAATTTTGACTTGCAAGCGCCTGTCACCACAGAAGATGAAGTTGGGGCGTTAACTAGCTCCCTTAACCAGCTTATCCAACAGGTGAAGCACCTTTTAGAAAAACAACAAGCCGAAGCGCAAGTCCGACTAATTCAAAGTGAGAAAATGTCTAGTTTAGGACGGATGCTGGCTGGTGTCGCTCACGAAATTAATAATCCGATAAACTTCATTTCTGGTAACCTCGTACACGCGAAAACCTATACTGACGATTTGTTATCGCTACTACAAACATACAAATCCGAAGTTCCCCATCCTTCCACTGCTTTGCAAAATTTAACAGAAGAAATTGATTTGGAGTTTCTTGAAGTAGATTTGCCAAAACTTTTAAACTCTATGACAGTTGGTGCTGATCGCACACGAGAAATTGTCCGAAGTTTGAAAGATTTCTCTCGTTTAGATGAGGGGGAAGCGCAGTTAGTAGAGCTACACGCTTGTATAGATAGTACACTATTGATTCTGAACAATCGCCTGAAAAATGGTATTAACCTTGTTCGCAGCTATGGAGAAATTCCACCGATTCCAGGCTACACAGGTTTACTTTATCAGGTATTTATGAATCTTCTTAGCAATGCCATTGATGCTTTGGAGGAAAAATCGGCCGAGAATCCCGAATTTATCCCTGAAATCACTATTATTACAGAATGCTGGCAGAATGATTTGGTGATAGTGCGAATTGCAGACAATGGCTCTGGTATTTCACCAGAAAATCAGAAAAAGATATTTGATACATTTTTCACAACCAAACCACGAGGTATTGGTACTGGTTTGGGGCTAGCGATCGCATACCAAATTGTGGTAGAAAAACATCACGGTAAAATTACTTGCCAATCTGAGTTAAATCGAGGTACAGAGTTTGTGTTGGCTCTGCCTAAAGCAGGTATCGCTTAATCGATTTATCATCCTTAAGCTAGTAGCTTTTGAAATTTTATTCGTTCATTATAAGGCTCGCGTGTTCTAATTTATTAGTGAACTTACGCCAGTTTTGGCAAGCTTTTTGAGAACAAAGAGAGAAAACTTATGGGACTTTTCGATCAAATACTTGGTGCCGTTACTAATCCCAATCAACAGGGCAGCTTAGGTCAATTGGGAAGTATTGTTAACAGTGTACAGCAGATGAGCGATCGCACTGGCACAGACCCTTCTACCATCCAATCAGTTTTGTCAATTGTCGGTAGTCAAGTGCGTTCTGCTTTACAACAAAAGCAAGCCACAGATGGTAATGAAGCCGCACAAACTCTAGTTAATCAATATGCTGGTACTTCACCTAACCCCCAAGCCGTCAATTCGCTGTTTTCTCCTCAGATACAACAACAGGTAGCTCAGGTTGCTGCCGGGCGCACTGGATTGGATGCTGGTATAGTTCAACAATTGCTGCCTTTAGCAGTACCTTTGGTGTTGAATTTTTTGCAATCAGGTGCAAATGCTCAAAATCCCCAAGCTGGCGGGAATCCTGTACTAAATTCTTTCTTGGATGCTGACGGCGATGGTGATGTCGATATCGCTGATGCCATTCAAATGGCTAGTCGGTATATGAAACGGTAAGCTGTTACGCATTTAAATTGGATATTTACTTGTGAGGGTTGTCATTAGTCATTTGTCATTAGTCATTTGTATTTCAAAGGACAATATTAACGATTACAATGTACAATTTAGACGCGCATCAGCTTAACACTTCTTAACCCCCACTCCTAACTCCTAACTCCCCACTCCCTCAGACATCGGCAAAGCCCTTGCTAGATGTTTAGCTAAAGCATAGGCTGAGAAGATAGAAAATTTGCAAATATAAATCAGACAGTCTATGTCTAAATTTTTTGACTATATTACTGAAGAACTGCAAGACTTTATTACTGCCCAACACCTTTTCTTTGTTGGCTCTGCACCCTTGAGTCCTACGGGTCATGTTAACCTCTCTCCTAAAGGTTTAGGCTGCTTTCGCGTCCTCTCTCCCAACCGAGTAGGTTACGTAGACCTTACAGGCAGTGGTAACGAAACATCAGCCCACTTGCAAGAGAATGGCCGGATAACCTTCATGTTTTGCGCCTTTGATGAACCCGCGTGTATATTGCGTCTTTACGGTCAAGGAAAGACAATTTTACCGAGTTCTCCAGATTGGGACTCCCTATACTCTTTGTTTGTGCCGATGCCTGGAACTCGTCAAATTATCGTCGCCGACATTGAAAAAATACAGATTTCTTGTGGTTTTGGCGTACCACTCTATGAATATCAAGGTGAGCGCCAGACTTTAGTAAACTGGGCTAGTAAAAAAGGCGAAGAGGGAGTTCGAGAATATCAACAACAGAAAAATCTCGTCAGCATTGACGGTTTACCCACACCACTGAGTAAATTATCTTAAATTTGCTTTTATGAGCCTTTAGGATCGGTGTCACCACCAATTATTACTTGGAACAAGTTTCCAAGTAAAGAGAAAAACGCCGCAACTAACATTATCAGCATTAAACTAGCAAGGGCAGCAAAGGGAGAAATGATGAATAAGAGTAAAAGCGCAAGCATCAAAATCGTTAGTAATGTCTTATTCATCTTTTTCACCTTTAATAGTTGCTACTCTCAAGCTAACCAACTAAGTCATGAACTTGACTACAGTCCATAGAAGGAATTAGTCTTAATTCTCTGGTAAGATTTTGCAACCAAATTGAGTGCCAAATTTTAATTCATAATCCAATACGCTTGGGTTAGCCATAAAAACCTTAACCTGCGGTAGGTTGGGGAGCCACTGCGCCCTTGCGGTTTCCCGACTTGTTCGCTTTTAGCGTTCCCGCAGGGTAGCAAGTGGCGTTTGAAGAATGAAACCCAACATCAAGCATTAATTGTTGCGTAACGCATTGCCTTAACCCAAGCGTATTAATTTATAATCAATAATCTGTCACTTGCCCTCTGTTAGACTTAACCTGTCCGCGCTTAGTTTTGTAGTCAAGGCGCTTTCTTTGAGAACTGCGAGTTGGTTTGGTGGGTTTGCGTTTTATCGTCACTACAACTGCGCTTTGAATGAGTTCTTGAAGTCGTTTCAAAGCTGACTCCCGATTGTTCTCTTGGCTTCGGTGTTCCTGCGCTTTGATTACAACAACTCCGTCCTGGGTAATGCGTTGATCGTTCAGCTTTAAAAGCTGTTCTTTATAATAATCGGGTAATGATGAAGCCGCAATATCGAAGCGCAAGTGAATCGCAGTGGAAACCTTATTCACATTTTGGCCTCCTGCTCCTTGCGAACGAATTGCACTAATTTCAATCTCACTCTGTGGGATAATAACTTTGTTGGAAATTTGCAGCATTACTCACAAGGGAAAAGAGGAATATTTAAATTTAGGATAAAAATCCTTTACTCAGTTTCTTCGGGAGAATCTATAGCAATCCGATTTGATTTTTGAACTTATTTGCGTAGGCGGGGAGTAGGGAGTAGGGAGTAGGGAGTAGGGAATCAGCCCTTTCGAGTTGTACGGAGTTTTTTCAAAAATCAAATAGGAGTCCTATATTACTACATCTTGGTCTTCATTGTTGTCTAAATTCACCTCTAAAGTCTTTCCTTCTATTGTCACTTTATCACCTGGCACTAATCGCCGTCCTCGTCGGGTTTCTAACATACCGTTGACTTGAACATCGCCACCTTGAATCATCAGCTTGGCTTGCCCTCCACTTGGCACTATACCCATCAACTTTAAATATTGATTTAACTTAATTGTGTTGTCTCTGATTTTTTTCATAGTAAATAAAGGTACACGATCTTAATTCTATCGTGGCATTATCAAGCCAAAGCGTGAATCTGTTGCACCACACCACATAATCAGCTAAGTATAGTAAGTAGTCGGACAGAATTAATTACATAATGTCATTGCGAGTGTAACGAAGTGAAACGAAGCAATCGCAAGGGATTGGGATTGCTTCACTTCGTTCGCAATGACTGTAAATATTTTTGTTCAGCTACTTATTTCATTAATTCGTGGCGAATTAAATTGGGCAATACCCTGCAATGCCAATGTGTCGCCTGACAATGCCAATGTGTCGCCTGACAATGCCAATGCGTCGCCTAACAATGCTAATGTGTCGCCTAACAATGCCAATGTGTCGCCTAAGAATGCCATTGTGTCGCCTGACAATGCCAATGCGTCCCCCTGCATTTAAAAATCCTACTGCTTAAGGTAAACTTTTTGAACGAAAATCAACGTTTGGGCTGATTTTACTAATTAGCTGTTGTGCAATACTTTTCGGATAAACCTAACAATCTTCCTTTTGATCTGAAAAAAGGTTAAAGGACAAGGAAGGGGTAAAGGTGAATTTAAACCCTTTCCTCCTTAACTTAAAACTATTGGGCTATGGCGATCGCTATCACAAAAGCTGTGATGGCAGTTTATTATCTATAATGTTGATCGACAAAACTGCCAGATATAGGTGAACAAACTAGTCTGGAAGGTTATTTTAGTATGTTCAGGGGACTGGATCTATGATTAAGGTTGGTTTATTAGTACAGTCCCAGAATAACTATTTGGGTATAGGAAAAGTTACAGAAATATCTGATACCAATGCGAACGTTGAGTATTTCTGCTCCATAGGGCAACGTCTGCAAAAAACTTTACCTTTAAATTCTCTCTCTCAGGTCAGGCTTGAACCCCAGGCTCGATGCTATATTAAGTCCGAAACCCAGGATAAATGGATAGTTGGCAGAGTTTTCATCTGGGATGAAGATACAGAAATGTATCAAATTGATTTACCAGATAAGAAAACCGCGATCGCATCTGTTGAAGACATTTACGTTCGCTGTAATCTCCCAAACACAGACCCCATCGAAACTCTGGCGATGAAGGGTCACGAAACCCCCTACTTCCACGACAAAAGATTGGCTTTCGTCAAATCCTTGATTAAGCAACGCGCTGTCAGTCGGGGGATGACAGGACTAATTTCGGCAAATATTAATCTTTATCCTCACCAAGTTGAAGTTGTGCGGCGGGTACTGGAAGACCCAATTCAACGCTATTTGTTAGCAGACGAGGTGGGACTGGGAAAAACCATCGAAGCGGGTGCAATTCTCCGTCAATTCCTTCTCGATGAACCGAAAAAAGGTGCGGTAGTCATAGTTCCGCAATATTTGCTCAAACAATGGCAAACTGAGTTAGAAAACAAGTTTTACATTTCCCATTTTCCTAAACGGGTAGCGGTGCTGGCGGTTGAAGATATTCATAAAATCAACCTGAAAGCGAAGATAGGCTGCTTAATTTTAGATGAAGCCCATCATATCGCAGCAATGGCGACCTCTAAAGATGCGGCAGTACGCGAGCGTTTTCAGACTTGCAAAGAACTTGCTCATAAAAGCGATCGCTTACTTTTATTATCTGCCACTCCTGTTCTCAATCATGAGCAAGATTTTCTGGCAATGTTGCACTTGCTCGACCCGACAACTTATAAACTTGGTGATTTAGCAGGTTTTCGCGCCAAAGTTGAAAGCCGTCAGCAAGTTGGTAAAGTTCTGCTTTCTTTTAAAGAAGATGCGGAATCTGTTGTCCTCAAAAGCAACTTGCAGCAACTACGAAACCTCTTTGCTGAAGATGAGTATTTACTGAAGCTGGCGGATGATTTAGAAAATTGTCTACAAACAAATTCTACCGAGCAAGAGCAAATAGTCCAAGCAATTCGTGTCCACGTCAGCGATATCTATCGACTACACCGCCGAATGCTTCGCAACCGTCGCGCTGCGGTAGAAGATGTGATATTTGACCGCAATTTTACGCCCAAAGAAGAGTATGATTTAGACGAGCGATCGCTTGATATCCACGAACTGCTCAATCAATGGCGTAGTGTTGCTCCTGGTGAAAAGCAATATCAGCGAATTTTTCTGTTATTGTTCCTAGCTGCTGGTACTTGGTTAGGCATTTTAGAGCAAGTAATTACCACCCGTTTAACTGGTAAACCTCATGCTAAACTCATCCAGGAATTTAAAGAAGATGATGTTCGCCTATTAACTACAACCCCCAAATTTTCAAAGGAAGAAGAGATTCTGCAATCCTTCCTAAAAATTATTCGTCAACCTCAAGAGGACGGACAACGGACGGAAAATTTGAAAACAGTGCTGGTGAATCAGCTAGGTACATACTTTAAAATTCCCGCAAACGTTCGGAAGAATCAAAACGAATTCATCACGAGGATACAGCAGAGAATTAAGAGGCCAATTTCTGGTGATATTCTGCCCAAATTTATTGTATTTACCAGTTTTGTGCAAACTTGTGGCGAAATTGTCCGGTATTTATCTGATACCTTTGGTGCCCAGACAGTAGCCAGCCATCAATTTGGAGAATCACCAGATAAAGTTGAGGAAGGCTTAAATAGGTTCAAGAATAACCCAAACTGTTTTATTTTAGTATGCGATCGCTCTGGAGAAGAAGGACGTAACCTCCAGTTTGCCGATTGGTTAATTCATTTTGACCTTCCTTGGTCGCCTAATCAATTAGAACAGAGAATTGGCAGACTTGACCGCATTGGCAGCAAAATTGGTATCCAATCCTGTGCTTTAATTGGCCCCTACTTGGAAGATAGTCCTCACAATGCTTGGTATAAAGTATTGAAAGATGGGTTTGGTATTTTCCAACAATCAATTGCCAGTCTCCAGTTTTATGTGGATGAGAAACTTGCAGAATTAGAAACAGTTTTGTTTCAATCAAGTGCTACTGGATTGTTAGAGATGATTGAGCCAATTCAAGAGCAAATTGAAGCTGAAATAGCAAAAATTAGCGAACAGAATGCTCTAGATGAAATTGATGCTAACGATGAAATTGCCACCGAGTATTTTCAAGAGCTAGATAATTACGATGCAAGTCATTTAGAAATTAAACAAGCAATTGAAGGCTGGATTTGTGACGCGCTGGGATTCAGAGGACTGAATAATCCAGATTCATCAGAGATGCGACGTTATCAACCGACAACGCGGACATTGGTTCCCATAAATGACTTAAAGAACCGTTTTGCTGAGAGTTCTTTAGACCAATTTGGTACTTATAATCGCAGAGTGGCAAACCAGAATGCTGGTATTAAACTCTTTCGAGTTGGGGAAGGATTTGTCGAAGCACTCTGGAACTATATAAACTGGGATGACCGAGGTGAAGCCTTTGCGATGTGGCGCACTGATGCATCTTGGGATGCGAAAGAAGCAAAGGAGTGGTTTGGTTTCCAATGCAATTATGTAGTCGAGGCAAATTTAAAAATTGCCAAACAAGTTTTACTGGATAACAAACTAGATAATTCTCAATTCAAAAACTTGCAGCGACGTGTCGATGCTCTATTTCCGCCAATTATCGAAACTATCTATGTTGATGGTCGCAAGGAGTCAATACGCACTGTTGAAGATAAAGCACTCTTAAGTATCTTACAACGTCCATATAAAGATAAAAACAGTAATCAAGGACGAGATTACAATTTAGCAAAAGAGCGCTTAGGAATTATTGACGATTTTGTTGACCCTAGTAAATGGCAAAATTTTTGCTATCAAGTGCGTAACACATCTTCGGAGTTACTCTCTAATCGTCCCGATTTTATTGACTTATGCCAAAATTGTGCTAAGGTCGCCGACAAGAAATTAGCCAATAGAGTAGAACAATTACGCCTACGTCTGAACCAGCAAAGTTGGGATAATGCATTAGCTGAAGAATTGAAGATAGAAACTGCTTTAAATGCAGCCATTCTAGAAGGAATTTGCCAGCCCCAAATTAGGCTTGATTCTGTCGGTTTTATTATTGTATCGGGGCGATCGCTTGTACAATTTGAGTAATATTATGTGCGGTTAAATAGCCATAATATCCTCTGAAACCCGCCTGCAAAGAGGGGTTATACCAATTCTGTATGAAGATGCACAGAATATTATACGAACCGCCCTTCGGGTTCACCAGTCGCTTACGGTGGGAAACCCGCCTACAGCGCTGGTTCACCAAGTACGCCAAGAGCGCCAAGAATAGAGAGTTACTCATTTAGTGCAGCTTCACATTAAATTG
>NZ_JAIVFR010000550.1 GCF_020829685.1 Nostoc sp. CHAB 5715
CAACTTCTAAACTTAAAAGAAGTGTTACTATATCTAGCATGGGCGTTCTGTAGACTGGAAGTTGTCGTTGTGGTAAACAACAACTTTACTACAGAACGCCCTATTTATTTTTGGCGAAGGTATTGTTTATGGGTAGAGTATTCTGAATTCTGAATTCTGTATTCTGACTCCTGTTTTATCCAGATAATCCAGCATATCAACTAACTCAGCAGCGCCTAAAAATCTACCCCTCGTTTAAGTTCTACACCTTGATTGGCATAGTGTTTGTGGCAGTAAACCTCTGAGTGGATGCTAGCCAAGTCGAAGTACGCTGGTGGATTTTGGCAACGGCCAGTGATAATGATTTCGGTGTCGCGGGGTTTGCGGAGTAAAGCTTGGACAATGGGTTCAACGGGGAGTAATTCTAAATCAACGGTGGGATTTAGTTCATCAAGAATAATAGTTTTATATAATCCCGAGGCGATCGCAACTTTAGCGATTTCCCAACCCCGTTCGGCTTCTACATAATCTAATTCTTGTCGGGAATTTCGCCAGACGATCGCATCTCCACCACAGCGCTGATGATCCACCACTTCTGGATATGACTGCTGTAAAGCAGCGATCGCAGCATCTTCTGTGTAGCCAGTACCACCTTTAAGCCACTGCATAATCAGCACACGGGTAGATCCTGGATGATTGATTCCCCTACCAATGGCCTGTAAGGCTTTGCCCAAAGCACTAGTAGACTTGCCTTTACCAGCACCAGTATAAATTTCAATCCCTTCAAGGAAGAGAGCTTTAGCTGTTGGGTGGTGATGAGGTTTCATTTCTGAGTGCAAATCTGCAATATCGAGCAACTTTTGCGGTGCGGCGCGTCCGGTGGCGATGATTTCCAACTCTTGGGGTTTGGATTTTAATGTCCGCACTACTTCATCCACTGGTAGCAAACCCAAATCCAGAACCGGGTTAATTTCATCCAAGACAACAACTGAATATAAACCGCTAGCGATCGCGCCTTTGGCTACATCCCAACCCCGCATCGCTTCATCTCGGTCAAAGGTGGTAATTTCGTCTGGGCCAAAAAATTCGGCTCTCCCAGTGCGAACCTGGTCAATTAAATGGGGAAACCCGCGTTGCAAAGCTGCGATCGCGCCATCTTCGTCATAATCACGTTCAGGCCCTTTTAAAAACCGCAGCAGTAAAACGCGGTTAGAATTGCTAGGCGTATTGATCCCCAAGCCAATAGAGCGCAAAACCACCCCCAAAGCCGCTTGGGACTTACCTTTACCCACGCCATCGTAGACGTGAATTTGACCAACAAGCCGTTCCTGTCGCACTTGCGCCGTGCGAATACCAATACCGTTCCTTGTCATTTCTCGAAAAGCTATAAGTGGCAGTCTTTAATCTTACCTAACGTCTTGTACTCTTAGGTAGAGAAACTGCTCCTCTGATGCGTCCGTATAATGTATAAATAATATCGACAAGATCATATTGACACACCAACATAGTAAAGAACAAAAACAATCAGATAATTTCCCCATCACCCTCACTATCCCAGTTATACTCTCTACAGTTAACCCTTACCCTTGACCATTTATGCCTGATTGGATGCTTCCCAGGATTTTTCCTATTGGTGGAATTCTGTTTGACTTTTTATTTGTACTGATTGCCATCCCCATCGAAGCGTATGTTTTGCACAATCGACTAAAATTTGACAAAAAAACTTGCATTTTTTATGCTATCTCTATGAATCTGTTTTCTAGTGTAATTGGTTGGTTCATATTTTTTGTAGCAGAACCGATGTTGCCGATACAGCTGAAATCAGAATTAATTAGCTATATGTTTTTTAATAATTTTAAATCAGCAAATACACAAAGTTTAATCATTTTAACTGCTTGTATAATTTTTTTTGCTACTTTTATAATGAAGTTTTTCATTTTAAGGGTATTACTACTATCATTAAGTGAACCAGTTGCTAAAAAAGAAGAGGAGCCTCAAACATCTCAACGGCAGCGATGGCGTAGTTATAGCACTGCTAGATTACAAAATACCAATTTAGTGATTACTACATTAATTGCGAATTCTCTGAGTTACAGTGCTATAACCATTATTTTATTATTTCGCTCAAAATAGCAAGAATTTACTTCATTAAAAGGAAGACTAGTGATTAATTAATCAGGTGGAAAAAAAAAGATGAATACGCTATTTAAAGATGTATTTGGGGTTTTTAAATTTGCTGAAGGGCTTTACGCAGGAATTAGAAAGGTATTAGTTCCACCCAAAGCTTATTCTTGGCAAACATTTATTTATTTGAGTGTTTTTTCTTGGGTAGTTTCATATTTTGCTATAGGTTATATCAAAGATATAATTGCCTTTTTCGGTTGGTTATTTTTAATTGCTGGCACAGCTTGGTATACAACTGAAGATCCTTTGAGGGTTCCTGGTACTTTTATGCCAGTCGGGGCAGTGATCACAGGATTCTTGGTGAGTGTTTTTGCATTTGGAGATCAACAGGATGTCATCACACCAAGAACAATCGTTTTTTGGCCGACAATTTCAGCGCTAATTACGGCAATACCAGAATTTATTGAAGGTAATGATACCGATGCAAAAGCTCGAATTCCGAAACCAGAAGACCGCCAAAGAATCATAATTTTAGTTGCTAGTAGTATGCTGCTAAGTTGCTGGATTCAGTTTCACTTTGTGATGAATAATTGGTTCCAAGAATATCCTAGTTTGCAGGCAGATACTTTTCAAACTAGTACCGTTATTGTTAGTACAGAAAAACGCCTAAAAATCCCACGTAACGGCGCTATAATTCTAGAGAAACTTCAACCAATAGTAGTAGAAGAAATAGCTAAAAGACCTTGGTCGGAAGTGGAGAAATGGTTGATACCGAAAAAAGATATCGAATCTCGGGTAGTAACTCTGGGTAGGGGAGAAATTCAAAAGAACTTGGTTAAATATGAAGAGAAGGAACTATGGCGTGTTGAACCGCGCGTAGCTAATACTAAGTCTGGATATATATTAGATTTATTAAGTATTTGGATGGGCCCGAGTTCTAACCCACGGGGCTATTACTTGAAAAAATCTTGTCGCATTGAACCAGTTGCTGCAACTAGCAATTCAGACAATAAAATTACAGTTGCAGAAATTGAATGCGATCGCGGCAGTAAACTTTTTGCTGGATCACCACCTCCGCAAGCGGGGGAGGAGCAGGGGAAGAATCAATGACTAATGACTAATACTTCGACTTACCTCGACTTCGCCCTTCTCTACGAGAGGCTGCGCTACCTCGGCTCCGCTCGGCACAAGTCGCGGTTCCTGAGCGTAGTCGTTCGCGCAGCGTCCCGCAGGGAAGGGCAGTACAAGTGACCAATGACTAATAACAAATGACTAATAACAAATGACTATTAACAGAATTTTTGTATTGGCAAAAAATGTGTTTCAGGAAGTAGTACGCGATCGCATCCTATTTATTATTGGTTTTTATGCGCTGATACTCGCCATCGCTTTCCGTGTCCTTCCTGAATTTGCAGCAACGACTGAAGACAAAATCTTTTTAGATTTTGGGATGGCGGCGATGAATGCCATCGGGTTAATTGTAACGATATTTATTGGTACGGGACTGGTTAATAAAGAAATTGAAAAACGCACTATTTTGGTGTTAATTGCTAAACCTGTCAGCCGCAGCGAAATTATCGTCGGCAAATACTTGGGTTTATCCGCAGTACTAGCTGTGCTTGTCGCCACGATGACAGCAATTTATCTGGTATTTCTGCAATTTAGTAACATTCCTCATTCAACGACGAGCATTCTAATTGCTGCAATTTTTTTATTTTTGCAGTTGTCATTAATCACGGCTGTGGCTATTACCTTTGGTGTTTTCACTGCTTCTTTACTGGCGACTGTTTTAACCTTTGCGGTATATTTAATCGGAAATATTACTCAAAATTTAGTACAACTTGGTCGTCTGAGCCGCAACCCTGGTATGGAACGTCTAACTCAAGGTTTGTTTCTCATCTTGCCAGATTTATCTCGATTAGATTTGAAAAATGATGCCGTTTATGGTTTGCAAGCACTACCTGACACAACTGCACTGATTACAAATGCTGGCTATGGCTTACTTTATAGTGCCATGCTGTTAGCGATCGCTATTTTTATCTTCTCACAACGTGAGTTTTAGTCATTGGGGATTGGGGACTTGTACTGCCCTTCACTACGCTCAGGAACCGCGACTCGTGCCGAGCGGAGCCGAGGTAAGCCGAAGTATTGGGGACTGGGGCAAACAAAAAGTTCTTCTCTAATGACTAATGACTAATGACTAATGACTAATGACTAATGACTAAAGCTTAATTTAACTATATCCATAAATAATTGTGTTATTTCCAGATTTATGTTATTGACTTTAAAACCTTAATTTTTTCGATAAAGCAATATATTAAATAAAACTATATCTAAAGTAGTAGATTGATTTTAAAAAACTAAACAAATAGTGTCTAAAATATCACGAGTTAATTTAACATTAGACTAGACTTAAGGCAGAAGAACAAGAAAATTAATTTAGCTAATTTATTAGTTAAATAACATATATCTCGATACTTTTGCTTTAAATATATGTTGTAGTTGAAAAATAGAAAAAATTTTTTCTAGATTTCAGCAAATTGGTTAATAGCATAAGAACCATTTAATTTCAAACTCAGGAGATCCCAATGAACGTAAATCGCAGTAAAAATTTGCTCAAAATACTTGCTAGTCTCGTGGGAGTTGCTAGTACTGGTGCTTTAATCAGCCTTCCAGTATACGCTCTGCCTCAATCTAGCTCTAGAAATTTGGAAACTAGCCAAGCCCCTACAGGTGATAGATTGTACTCCCAAGCAGGACAATCTACAGGTGGTTCTACCACCGGAACGCAGCAAAACCCAAATAGCGGCACTACCGGAACGCAACAAAATCCAAATAACGGCACTACCGGAACGCAGCAAAATACAAATAGCGGCACTACCGGAACCGGAACGCAACAGTATCCAAATAACGGTACTACCGGAACGCAACAAAATACAAATAGCGGCACTACCGGAACCGGAACGCAACAGTATCCAAATAACGGTACTACCGGAACGCAGCAAAATACAAATAACGGCACTACCGGAACGCAGCAAAATACAAATAACGGTACTACCGGAACGCA
>NZ_JAIVFR010000551.1 GCF_020829685.1 Nostoc sp. CHAB 5715
AAGTAGAGAAGTTGAAATTTGCTGTATAACCTTTAATAATTTATCAATATGTCTTACGCAATTGTACATTACCCCAATATTAACACAGAGGATATCAATCAAATAAGGCAGAAATATGATCCACAAGTTTATTTAATAGAACTCCGATTTAGAACCTCTGCAAAACTCCTCTCACCCAAGCTTCTTCTTTGGGCGATGCCTGCGGCTGGCTACGCCTACGCACTATCTTTAAAGGTTGTGAATAATCAATTGCCAAGTCAAATCTAGCACGTTCGTAAACTTCGTTTAATAACCTTTGCAAGTCAACTATAGGTTCAGGTTCTTTCTCACGCAAAGGTACAGGAAAAACAGGAATTGGGTTTTTTAGATCGAAAGTATATAAATCTGCATCAGGTCTGTTATGGCTGCGACTGACCAAAATACTATAATCTGTAGTTGTCGCTCCAAAAATAGGCATTGGCTCACCTTGCCTCAAGAGGTCGATTTCTACCAAATTGGTTCCAGAAGCCAAAATTTTGTTTCGTTTGCTCTCATAAGCCGCTCTACCTTCTTTGGAGCGTTTATTTTTGGGGGAAAGTATTTCAATCACAGCAACTACTTCTTTGGTTGGAGTTGCTCGCACCTCTAAAAATCGCTCAGTTATCTGTTCAGGTATAGGAACTTTCACTTTACTGGGTTCAGAAAGTTTTGCAGCAGTCAGAGTTGTACTGTTATCTGTAATGTTACGTTTGGCAACTGCTACATCAGCAATTCCTACGAGTAAGATATCATCTACACTAGTGTAAACTCGCTCTTCAATGGAAACTCGGTATTTAGGGGCGATTTGGGGAGTCAGGTCATCAGCGATCGCTACAATTAAACGATTGTGAACTCGATGCCAATGTTCAGGCTGTTCCAAATACGGGTTCATTCCAGGAAATGGATTTTTCATTGCGCTTTCCCTTAGTTATTTACTGCTCAATTGAGACTATTCTATCTCTTTGAATCTTCTGAATTGCCCGTTGCGCTTGAATGGACACTTCTTTGTCAGGATCATCTAAGGCTTGTTGCAGTGGGTTAATAACATCAGGATGAGCTAAATTACCAAGAGCGATCGCAGCTTCTTTGCGGACATCTGCATATTCATCTGTTAATGCTTGAATTAATCTTGGCATAACTTGAATATCTGGTATTCTTTGCAAAGCTTGTGCTGCTGATTTGCGTACTTGCCAATGTTCATCACCTAAAGCTATTTCTAATGCTGAAGTTGCTTGCTGATTTTCATGAATAGCCAGAGATTTGGCTGCATTACGGCGAACTTGCCAGTCACTATCATTTGTAAGTGCTTGAACAAGTATTGTAATTACTTGTGTATCTTGTAAATGCCCTAAACTTAAAGCAGTAGCACGACGGACAATTGGTTCTTGGTCAAAGATTAAATCCAAAGCTTGTGGACATTTTTCTATTTGATTTATATATCGAAGTGTAGTAATTGCTGCTTCTCTTAACTCAGATTTTTTTGATTCTAAAAAGGGTAAAATATATGGTAAAGATTGAATATCATGAATCTTTCGCAACAGCACTAAAATATTTAGTTGTATATTGACATCATTAATTTGTAACTTATCTAATAAAAGTAACAACTCATCTGGTGTCACCAATTCATTTAATGCTGATGCAGCTTCAGCGCGAATATCTGAATCTGCTGAAGTTAAGCATTCAATTAAAGCAGGAATTGCCACAGGATCGGCAATTTCCCAAAGGGCAGATATGGCTATTTTTTGTACAGCGATATTTTCATCTTTCAAAGCAATAATTAAAGCGTCTATTGTTTCTTCATCGCCTAAATGTTGTAAGGTTTTGACAGCTACTAAGCGGTCATTTACATCAGGCGATCGCAGCATCTCTAGCCAATTTTTGAGGTTATCATTCATTATTTTACCACAGAGTCACAGAGGATAAGAAAAAAACTATCGCAATAAAAAGGGAATTTGTACTGTAATTGCATTGGTGGGACATTCTTTTTCACAAGGGAGACAAAACCAGCACTCATCATATTTCATATATGCTTTTCCTGTTTCTGGATTTTTTGCTAATACATCAAGGGGACAAACTTCAATACAAGCTGTGCATTTTTCTAAACATTTGGATTCGTCAACGATGACAGGAACATCTATTCTTTGTGTGATTAAAGCCATACATCTATTACTCCCTAATTCAATTAATAAACTAAACTTTAAATGAAAAATTCTAACCCTTCCCACGGAGATGCTTTAGCACTTTTGATTCTGGTGTTTAAATCAGAAGCATGAATTTCCAGTTTATGATCATTCGGATCAAGGAAATATAAAGAAGCACCTTCGCTTTTATTTTCTTGCCAAATTTTTGCTCCTGATTGCTGAATGCGTTGGCTAAGAATAGGAAAATCTTCAATAGAAACAGTCAGACCAATATGGGTATATTCAGGTATAGGACTTTCTCGAACCTTCTGGTCTAAAATTAATGCCAACCAAATGTCACCAACCGAAAGATAAGCACCTTTCATCCATTTTGCCAGTAAGCGAAAATCTAGCACATTGGTATAAAAATTAATAGATTCCTCTAAGTCTCTAACAGATAAAGTAATGTGGTTGATTCCAGTAATCATTTTTGAAATTATTTACTCTTGAGGTTGCAATTTTTTATAAAATGTCACCGACTGTTTGATATTCGTATAACCAATTTTTTCATAAAACGAGTGAGCCTCTTGACGTTTAATATTAGAACGTAACAGAACACCCTCACATCCAACCAGAGAAGCCCACTGTTCAATTTGCTGCATCAAAACACGTCCTATTCCATTGTGACGATAATCTTTATCTACAACTAATCCCAAAAGAATTGCGGTTCTTCAGTTCATTTTATGGAACAGAATAATAAATAAAACCTAAAGATAGGCTAGATTTATTGCTGTGACTGGGTTTTAAGTTTTTGAGCCTTTCTATAAAACTGCGATTTTAATGCTCTACCATAAAACCAACGCAAGAACCAGAATTGCTGAAGTCGGAATAACTATTGAGTCACAAATATAAGCGTGCGCCCAACCAATTACATATTTATCTTCTAGAGTGGCAACATACACAATATGAGCATCGTTATTGTTAATTTTAGTAAGGCGCTGCTCCATTTGTTGATTTGTCACAGAATATTCAAGTTGTTCGCAAAGACTAGCAATTCTCTCTACATCTTTAATATCAGCTTGTCTAATTTTAATTTTATCACCTATAGTAACTTTATTTGTCATGATTTAATTTTAAATTACAATTATTTAGTTATCCAACGTTGCATGGATAAAACGATAGCCTATATCAATCTCTGTCAAATTGTGAATATTGCCATATTTTTTCGTCCATTCCCCACTAGTTAAATCTGCTGCGAGTAACTTTACTCCTTGCTCTACTAAATCTTGATTTGCTAATGCAAAAGATGATATTCCCGCACGTACTTCTGGTTCGAGATATAATTCTGGTCGTCTCCACCCTGCTGCTGCGAATAAATCAGATAAATCGTATGGTAACAAAAGGGGTATGGCTTCAACACGCCTTTTAGTATTCCTCTGAATTAAGTTTATCTGTTCATTAAGTGGTAGAAATCGTAAGGCATCTTCCCACAAAAACGGAAAATAATCATAAAGCCATATCTTCTGAGCCAATCTAATATCAAAAGTTAGTAAAACTATTGTCCCATCTCTAATAATTCGTTGCATTTCTTGAAACGCTTTTTCAAGATGAGTAAAGTGATGAATTGCCAGGATACATACAATACCATCAACAGACTTATCTGGTAGAGGCAAATTTTCTGCATAGCCAGTGAACCACTTAACTTGCGGATGTTCTACTGCTTGTTTTTGCATTACCAAAGAAGGTTCAATAGCATTAACAAAAAATCCTTGATTAGCTAGCGCTAGGCTGTAACCACCAGTACCAGCCCCAATATCAGCAATAATGCTATTTTTGGGTAAATTGAGTAAATCAATTAATTTATTGACAATACGGATATCAGGAACGCGAGTTTTTGAGTATTGTTGACCAATTGAATTATAAATAGGCATTGTTGTAATAAATATTTTCCAAAAAAATAAATTATTTTAATAACTCTAGCAATTTTAAATCCTTGCTCACGTGCTAATCGCTCTAACTCTTGAAGTATTGCAGTTCCTACTCCAGAACGACCGAAACTTGGAGACACGTACACAGCACGTAGTTCGTTATTACTGACAACAATTGCACCGAAGCCCACAATTCGACCATTAATTTCTGCCACAATTCGGGTTTCTTCCCCAACAACAGTGTTGTCTGCAAAGGCTTTGATTTTAGAGGGCGTAATTGGAGATGCCCAATCTTGAATAATTTCTTTTGGATAACAAGATGAAGCAGTTTGATGAATCGCAGCTCGGTGTACTTTTAAGACGCTCTCTGCATCTGATGACAGACAACTTCGTACTTTTATATCTGACTTCACAACTTCCGACATGATATATTACGAGTTACCGTTCCAAATAATGTCTTTGACTTGGATTTGCTTAGGAACTAAGATGTGGGTTGAGGGACGAAACCCAACACCTCAAAGCCTTGTAATTGTTGAATTTCACTACGTTAAACCCAACCTACGTATCTGTTTCATTTTTTCTGTAATTGGTATTACTTAGCTGCAACACTATACGATTCTTTAATTGTATCTACTTTCACAATGTAAGGATCTACAGGACGTTTAAACAATACCATTTCCCCTAATTCATCTTTTTTTAAATTGACATGACAAAACCATTCCTCATCATTTTTCTCTGGATAATCTAAACGATAATGATAAAGACCCCAACGAGTCTCTTGACGATACAATGATGCTCTAGCTGCCATTTCTGCACAGTCTCTAATAAAATGCACTTCTATACAGCGCATTAATTCATGGGGATCACGAGCGCCCATGAAATCTAATGTTTGTTGATATTGAACAAAATGTTTCAAACCAATCTCGATTTTATTACCTGATTTTGGTGGTTGCAGATAATCATTAACTAAGCGTCTTAATTTGTATTCTACCTGAGTATGAGGTACACCATTAGGACGTGTTAATGGAGCATATATTCTCGTTTTTTCTACTTCTAAAAAATCTGTATCTGGTTCAATAAAATCTAAATTTTGAATATATTC
>NZ_JAIVFR010000552.1 GCF_020829685.1 Nostoc sp. CHAB 5715
TCCGCAAGGTAATGATTTCTCTGTCTTCACGCTGGATAAATCGCGGGGGGTTCGCTCCTAGCCAGTAACTATATCGTGATCTAGCGGTTGCCAGATCCAAAGTGGTAGCGATCGCTAACAATCTCTCTAAATCTGGTTTGACTGCGGCTACAAGTTCTGTTAAAGCACGGCGAATCGCTTCTTCTTCGGCTTGCTCTTTTCTAATTATCTGCCGTAGTTGGTTGCCCAAGGGTACTACTGAATTCGGTTCCACGTACAGGGTGGCACCGCTAGTAGAGGTATCGTGAACAATACCGGGGATGGCATCTTTTTGGGGTGCTTTTACGGGGATGACAAAGCGATCGCCCCGTTGCGTAATTAGCTGTTCTTGAACTGCCCCAGATTTTGCCTGTAAGATATTTTGCAGCTTTTGAGTAATTTGGCTGCGTAATCGCCGCAAGTCTGTGCGAATTTCTCCCAGTTTTTGACTCGCGCGGTCAGTTACCTGGGCCCGTTCATCAATACATCGGTGAATTTCCTGTTCTAGTTCTGGATAAGTCCGCAAATCGGCAACCAAATCAGTCAGTATGGGCAAATCTTCCTGATTGTCAATGACACGGCGCAAATTTCTAGCACCAGCGAGGGTAGTAGCGATACCTAACAGTTCATCTCCTGCCAAAACTCCACTGCGTTCTGCCCGTTCTAAGGAATCGCCAATATCTTGAATTCCCTCAAATGACAGTCCCGTGGTCAGGCGAGTTTCCAGTTGGTAGACTTCTTTGGTTTGCTCTAACAACTCTTCGCTTTGGATCTGAGAATCGGGTATTTTCAGATGACGCGCAGCTGTCGCCCCCAGCTTAGTTGCCGCAAAAGTGGCAAGGTGCTGGCAGAGGCGATGCCATTCTAATAGTTCTAAGGTTTCAGATTGGATCAAGGTTTCAACATCTAATCTGAAATTATCGTAACAATTCTAGCCCCTAGATGGCTAAATTTTAAAGGAGAAAATTTTGCCTTAGTCAATACTCAAGAGGTATATTCGCTCTCTACCTTCTTATACATTGATGTATTTTATACTACATCAACATTTTTGTTGACTCCAACTCCGATCAAAAACGCCACAAAAACTGATTAAGCAGCAACTATTTCTTGTGCCAAAACGTAAGGCTGAACGATGAGAGTATTAAATCGTTTAGTGCGATCGCCATTCCATTCTCCCACTTGTACTATCGTGGGTTTGGCAATCAATTGCTCATCAATCCACTGTTCCACTGATGGTATATTATCACTTGCGATCGCTACTCCAACATCCACCAAGTTTAGCTCAAGTGCCACCAAAATTACTGCATCTCGTTGTACATGAGGAATTAGCCACTCCCACTCTGCCTCATCCAAAATTTCTGTTAATTCCGTTCTTAAATCCGACATCATTCCTCAATTTGTATTGGCTAATAAACTATTTTACATTAATTACTACAGACGCGATTAATCGCGTCTCTACTTCCAAATCTTGTACAGACGCGATTCATCGCGTCTCTCTTGTACGATTAATCGCGTCTCTAAACCTCTGATTTCATTTCATCAATTTCAAATAAAGATACGATGACTCCAGCGATGGGGATAGATATAAAAACTCCTAGTAAACCTGCTACTTTAGCGCCTACTAGCAAAGCAAAGAACACTACTACAGGATTAAGATTCAGCGCATCTTGCATAATTCGAGGCGAAATAAAGTTGTCTTGTATCTGCTGAAGGACAATACAAGCTATCAATACTTTCAATGCTAACCAAACACCTTGAGACAACACAACTAAAGTAACTGCGCTTACTCCTAATGTCGCTCCTATACCAGGAATGATATCAAGAATTCCGACTATTACTGACAATATCAAAGCAAAAGGCACTTTTAATATTAAAAAAACTAAAAAAGTCGTACTTGTGAGAAATGCACTTAATAACAACTGACCTCTAAAAAATCCGAGAAAGGAGCGTCTGATTATATTTGTAAATCTCTGTCGGCGCTGTTTTGGTACTATTTTTATGGTAAAGTTCCATAGCTTGTCTCCATCCAGCAACATAAAGAAAGCTACAACTGCAATCAATATAAATGTCAGGAAGTTCGTCATGAATCCTTGTAAAACAGTCAAGCTGGTAACAAGGCTAGATACAGCTTGGTTTCGCAATTGTTCTTGAATGAAACTTAAATCTATCTGTAAATTACGGCTTTGCAAAAAACCTTCTAGTCGCTCTAATAGAGGTATTAAAGAATTTACAAAGCCAGTTATACTGTCAATTAATTGTTGTCCTTGAGATAAAACCGTTAGGCCGACGGTAATTATTAGACTGCCAATAATCACAACACTGAACAAGAAAACGACAGCAACAGCTACGCCGTGGGGCAAAAAATGCCGCAGCCATTGTACAGGATAGCTGAGTAAAAAGGCCAAAATTGCAGCAAATGTAAAAATAACAATTACTGCTTCAAAGTAAGCTAAAAGTTGTACAATTGCCCAGCCAGAAGCAACTAAAAGTAAAAAGCGGACTAACGCCAGATTATTTAATCGATCCCAAAAATTCTTGGCTTCAAAGCCGCTCATAATAATTCGTAATTCGTAATTCGTAATTAAGACGTAAAAAATGCTAGTTATGTGCGTGGGGAATTTGTCCACTCTGTAAGATGGATGATGTATTTGTTGGAAGTTCCTTAAATGATTGCTAGAGTGAATTGATTTTAAGATTAGAGGAACCTAATAGCGATCGCTACCTCCCTAAAGCATATATCTGTAGTTTCTCTTAATTCATCTTCCTAAATCATGCATCTCGTTAATTACTTTGGTACACTTTTGTGTTAAAGCTTCCAATTCCTCTTTATTAGTGGAACTGGGAGCATCAATCAAGTTACCAATTCTCACGGTGATGGGAACTGGGCGAGGTAGGGACGATCCTTTTTGTAAAATCTCCTCAGTACCCCAGACACTCACGGGTAATATTGGGGCTTTTGCTTTCGCCGCTAGCAGCAGTGCGCCTCTTTTGGGGTCTGTAATTCGACCATCTGGGGTGCGAGTACCTTGCAAGAAAACACCGACAGCCCAACTGTTATTAAGATATTCTAGGGCGGAACGGATGGCATTGCGATCGGCATTTCCTCGACTCACGGGGTAAGCACCGTACAATTTAATCGCTTGCGCCAAAACTGGGATCTTAAATAACTCTTCCTTAGCCATGTACGCTACTGGACGACGTACACAATTAGAGACAATTGGCGGGTCAAAATAACTAGCGTGATTACTCACTACCAGCAACGGCCCTGATTGGGGAACATTTTCCGTACCATAAATCTGGCCCCGAAAGTAAGCGTGAAGCATGGGGCTGACGACCGACCATTTAAAGGCGTGGTAAAGTGCCAGACTGATAAACGGTTCGCGGTTTCTGTCCACAGAAGATAATTCAAATCAGACTGAATTTAGCATACGCGATCGCAAGGCCTAGAGCAAACGCAAAAAACCTGTAAGGATAAAAAACTCCATCCCCTTGTGGGTGGAGTTTTTGGGCATGGGGAATGGGGCATGGGGCATGGGGAAGAAGTTTCCAATGCCCAATACTTCGACTTCGCTCAGTACAAGTGCCCAATGCCCGAAGCGGCGGGGCGGCTGTCCCTCTCCACGCCACTTGCGGGATGGAGTTTCCCGCCGCTTTCTATGAATTGCTTCACCCATCTGGGAATACTAAGTCCAGAAAATATTAGGATTTAGCAGTATGAATAACACTACAGTCAGTATTCCCGGATATCGCATCACTGAAGAACTCTACAATGGTTCCAGAACGCTGGTTCATCAAGGGTATCGAGAGACTGACTCATTACCAGTAGTGATTAAACTCCTGAAAAATCCTTATCCGAGTTTCAGTGAACTCTTGTGGTTTCGCAATCAGTACACCATAGCTAAAAATCTCAACTCACCCTTAATCATTCAAACTTATAGCCTGGAACAATACCAAAATGGCTATGTGTTGGTGATGGAAGATTTTGGAGGGATTTCTCTTAAAGAATGGGGAGTGGGGGGAAGCGTAGAAGCTTTAATAGAGTTTTTAGAAATAGCGATCGCACTATGCAATACCTTAGATATACTCTACCACTCGCGCATTATTCATAAAGATATTAAACCCGCCAATATTTTAATTAATCCAGAAACAAAACAAGTTAAATTAATTGACTTTAGTATTGCATCTTTACTGCCACGAGAAACTCAAACGCTTATTAATCCCAATGTGTTAGAAGGAACACTAGCTTATATTTCCCCAGAACAAACTGGTAGAATGAATCGGGGAATTGACTACCGTACAGATTTTTATTCTTTGGGTGTAACTTTTTACGAATTACTGAGTGGTAAATTACCATTTCAGTCAGAGGATGCGATGGAGTTGGTACATTGTCATATTGCAAAAACAGCACCTTTAATACATGAAATTAATTCAGAAATTCCATTTGTATTCTCAGAAATTGTTAGTAAACTGATGGCGAAAAATCCTGAAGACCGCTATCATAGCGCCTTAGGATTGAAGTATGATTTAGAAAAGTGCTTGGTTCAACTGAAAGAAACAGGTATAATCGAAAGTTTCCCAATTGCACAACAGGATGTTTGCGATCGCTTCATTATTCCTGATAAATTATATGGACGAGAAGCCGAAGTAAAAACCCTTCTCGAAGCATTTGAGCGCGTCAGTACAGGAAAAACCGAAATGATGCTAGTTGCGGGTTTTTCTGGAATTGGTAAAACTGTTGTAGTTAATGAAGTCCACAAACCGATTGTTCGTCAACGTGGTTACTTTATCAAAGGTAAATTTGACCAATTTAATCGCAATATTCCCTTTTCTGCTTTTGTCCAAGCCTTCCGAGATTTGATGGGGCAACTGCTGAGTGAAAACGATATTAATTTGCAACAGTGGCAGGATAAAATTATCACAACTTTGGATGAAAATGCCCAAGTTATTATTGAGGTTATCCCAGAACTAGAACGAATTATTGGTTCCCAACCTCCGGCTGTAGAACTATCTGGAATGGCTGCTCAAAATCGCTTCAATCTGCTGTTCCAGAAATTTATTCAAATTTTCACCACACTAGAACATCCCTTAGTAATGTTTTTGGATGACTTGCAGTGGGCAGATTCGGCATCACTGAAACTGATGCAG
>NZ_JAIVFR010000553.1 GCF_020829685.1 Nostoc sp. CHAB 5715
AATATTTTTGTAGCAACCTTGTTTGGCGTGATAGTTAATTGTAAGTAGGTTGTTGAGGCTAAAATCATAGTAATTGAGCCAGTTGCAACAGCGATCGCACAATCAAACATCGGGTTGAGGTGATTTACCTCTAAACTGAGTTGAGCAATTTCCAAAGCTTTTTGGTACAGTATTCTAGAAAATCCATATCACGAGAATAGGCGATCGCTCATTGCAATTGCCAGTTTATTGCTCAAAATCTAGAACGCAGTTGCTATGATAAAACGCCTGCTTGTGGTAGAATCTCCAGGAAAAGTCAAAAAACTCAGTCAAATTCTGGGTTCGGATTGGAAAGTTCTAGCCAGTTGTGGCCATATCCGAGAACTCAGCAATGAAGGAGACGATTCCTTGGGCTTCGTCATGGACGGTAGTAATGTCCGGTGCAATTACGTTTTGCGTGACCAACGAGCGAAAGAAACAATTCAGAAGCTCAAGTCTGCGGTTCGGCAGGTTGATGAAGTTGTCTTAGCAACTGACCCAGACCGGGAAGGTGAAACAATCGCTTGGCATCTCAAAGAAACGCTGGGTTTAAGGGAACCGAAACGAGTAATTTATACTGAGATTACAGCATCGGCGGTGCAGAGTGCGATCGCTAATCCTAGAAAGCTAGACCAAAATTTAATCGGTGCTGGGTTGTGCCGAGATTGCCTAGATAAGTTGGTGGGTTATAAAGGTAGCCCTTTAGTTTGGGCGTTAAATAACGGCGCTAAGAGTGTTGGTAGAGTCCAAAGCGCGACACTGCACCTGATTTGTCAGCGAGAAAACGAAATTCTGACTTTTGTCCCCCAAGATTACTGGAGTGTCTGGGTAGATTATGCTGAAGGATTTCGAGCTTTTTACAAAGGGACGGTCGATTCTGCAAAAGATGCAGCAGAACAAGAAACTGAAACTCATGATGACGCGAAGGTAGGTAATAGTCCAGAAACACCGGAATCTAAACGTGTTCTTTCCGAAGCAGAGGCAACACGTTTAGTTGAAGAAGCACAGCGACATCCTCATCAGGTGATTCATTTTGAAGGAAAAATCGTCAACCGCCAGCCACCTCCACCATTTACAACTTCCAGCCTTCAGCAAGCAGCCGGTTCAAAGTTGAGGTTTGCTCCTGATAAAACTATGGTTGTTGCCCAAAAGCTGTATGAAGCAGGGCTAATAACATATATGCGAACAGACTCAGTAATGCTGAGTCCAGAATTTTGTGCCAGCGCCCGTAAATGGTTAGAGCAAAACGATCCGCAGAATGTACCGCCGCAAGTCGCCAAGCATCGCAGTAGCAAATCGGCTCAAGAAGCACATGAAGCGATTCGTCCAACGGATGTGTTTCGCCCCTCAGTTCAATTGCGCTCTGAACTGCCTGATGATGAGTTTAATCTGTATGTGATGATCTGGAAACGGTCAATTGCTTCTCAGTGTCGTGCTGCTCAATTGCGTAAAACTTTGGTGATTACTCAGTCTGGTTCTTTACTGTGGTCAGCGAGAGGGCAAGTGATTGAATTTTACGGTTATGCTCGGTACTGGAACAATCTCAGCAAGGATAGTGTTTTACCTTCATTACAACAGGGACAAGCGCTGAAACTAGAAAATGCTGGACATGAAAAGAAGCAAACGCAGCCACCACCGCGTTATAGTGAACCAAAGTTGGTGCAATTGATGGAACGTAAAGGAATTGGTCGCCCAAGTACTTATGCTCCTACTGTTGCTACCTTAAAAAAACGAAATTATGTTGAGTTGAAAAAAGACCATCTGCAACCGACAGCGTTAGGGTTAGAAGTTGATGCGTTTTTACTCAAAGCACTGCCGGATTTACTAGAGGCGGAATTCACAGCAAAAATGGAAGATGCCCTTGATGCCATTTCCGAAGGAAAAAACTCTTGGCAGCATTATTTAACTAGTTGGAATCAGAATTACTTTGTACCAGCACTTTCCAAAGCTAAAACTGTAGTTGCGAGTTCCTCAACAGGTAAAGCTAATGTGATAACTGAGCGCAAATATGAAACTTCCAAAACGCGATGCCCTGAATGCAAAAATTTTCTCTCTAAAATTCCGAGTAGTAAGGTCAAAAAGAAATATTTCCTCAAATGTACAAAAGGTTGTGAAAATGTCGTGCTATTTTGGAGCGACTTTAACAAAACTTGGCAGCCACCACAAACTAAAGCAGTCCAGACTGAAAATCAACAAAAGCCTCCCGTGAAGATGACGGCATATCCCTGCCCAGTATGTAAGAAACCTCTAGAGGAGTACAGTTATATCAAAGAGGGGCAGAGTAAGACAATGTTGCGATGTTGTGATCCACAATCCCGTAAGGATACCAAACATAAAGATGTAGCTTATTTCAGTACGCAAAAAGGGTGGTGGAGTCCTAAGTTTGGGGAGTTAAATTGTTAGGTTCTACGACTGATTGCGATTACAAATTTTTGTAGACTTCACCATCATTTCGCTTACCAACACGAAAAACATCAATCAATTTGCTTTCTTCATCAATCGTGTAGAGAATTCTACAGGACTTACGCAAAAATCGCCGTAATCCCTTTTGCACCGCCGCTCACGACAAAGACAGATGATGGGGCTGTTTGTATCATAAATCCTCGTAAATATTTGCATAAATTGGTTTTTTTTTATTAGTCAGCTGAGTGCTGACTAATAAGTACTTATTTCCTGATGGGAGAAGATTTAATTCTTTTTACGAACCGCCAAGAACGCCAAGGACGCCAAGGAGGAAGAGGGAGCATCCTAATTTTTTTCAAACACGAAACACAAAGCTTTCGTTAAAGTTCTGCGTCCCTCTGCGTGAACCTCTGCGCTCCTTTGCGTTTAAAAATAAAATCAAAGATGCTCCCGGAGGAAGAAGAGGTAATTTTGTAGTGAGAAGGGATTTAATCGGCGAGAATGGTAACTCGTCCTTGTGAGCCGTAGCCAACTTCACTTATATAAAGGTTGGGGTCGTGAAGTTCGGCGATGATGTTTTTTACTGACTGTTTAGCATCAAGTCTGGGGCTTAGGTCGATCGCACGAGTAAATACTTTTGGCCATTCCCATCTCAGAGTCTTGGTTAATCCAAATAAACCAGCACCGATCGCACCAAAGTTAACTTTGTACTCTAACCCAAAGGCTCCATCGAGATGAGCTACTGTGCAGAAACAACTACGTCCATGCTTTGCAGCTTCGTTGAGGGAAGGTTTAAGGTGTTTCGCCATCAAAAATACGTGCTTGACGATCGCCTTTTCTTGTTCGTTATAAGAAATACTTCCGGTATGATTGCTTACAAACATCGGATGTAGGTGGATGAAGGCCCCAATCGCTCCGCAGTGAGATGCGATCGCTTGCAATTGTTGTTGAAGATGTTCTTCACTTAAGTTTGCCAAGGTGACGCGGGTTACTCCTGTGGGTAAGGGCGCTTGTTGAGCGATGAGCGATTGGGGGAAGCTGATAACTACTACTTTCCAGCCTTTCTTGATTAGGGATTCGGTTAATTTATAGGTGGTGAGGGAACCATCATCGGTGATTAAACCGATGTGTCCCTCTGGTAACGTGAAATCCAAATAGTCTGGCTCTGGTAAGCTTCTGAGTTTGACTGGATGGCGCTGGATATTATGCTCTAATTCCGGTGGTTGTTGGACAAACTCAGGTTCAGACTTTTTTTTTTCACCTCCAGCCAACTGCTGTAGGTAATCGACTATTTGACCGATGGTGCGGAGTTCTCCGAGTTCTTCGATATTTGGCTTGGGTAAGTTGGGGTACATCTCTTGTAGCGCCCCTAAGATTTCCACCCGTTTGATGGAATCAATTCCTAAATCCGCCTCCATGTCCATGTCCATTTCCAGCATCTCGACTGGGTAGCCGGTCTTATCGCTGGTGATGGCTAAGAGGTTTTTATCCAAGTCAACAATATCGATGGTTGCACCAGATACAGGTGCAGCAGTTGCGGGTGCTGGTTCTGGGGTGAATGCAACAACTTCGTTGACTGGGGGTGAGCTAATTTTGACTACAACCTCGGCTTGGGGTTCTACTACTGGGACAGGTGGCTCTACTGTCTCGACAGTTGCGAAATGCGGTGTGGGAAGTAGAGACGCGATTGATCGCGTCTCGATTGATAGCATCTCGATTGATCGCGTCTCTGGGGATACAGGAGTTTCAACTACAGGCTCTACAGCAGGCGGCAGAGGTTCTTGGGTAACATTTAAGCCATTTTTAGCTACAGGCTCAGTTACAGGCAAAGGCTGGCTTTCTACTATCTTGGTAGTAGCAGGTACTGGTGTATCACTAACAGTTGTTTCTGTTGTGAACGGAGTGAAATTACTTAGTTTCTCTGTTAGTTGAGTTGCTCCCTCACCAGAGATGATTTGAGAATATTCTTGCTGTATGAGTTGGAAAAAGTTTTTGGTATATTCCAACTGCTCTTGGAGATATTGCTCATGGATGCGTAGGGTTTCACCTTGTTGGGAGTGAAACTGCATCATGCTGCGCTCTAGGCTTTCCATGACAACTAGCTTCATTTTGGCAGTTTCGACTGTTGATTTACTTTCACTCAACAAAGAATTCTGCTGCTGCATCAGTTGGAAAAACGCTTTAGCGTATTCCATTTGATGGTTGAGATAAGTACCGTGAACTTGTAAATTCTCGGCTTGATTTTCCTGAAACTGTGTCAGGAGGTATTCTAAACTTTCTAAAAGTTGTTGGTAATTTGTAAGTTTTTCTGGCGTTGGTTGCATCTTAGATTCCTGGGCTGGTTGTGAAAGGGTCACAGGATTCATTTGTTGCTCTGTTTGGGTGATGACACCGTTCATTGTTGGGGTGGATTTTTTATGTCCGTTAGTCTCGATCGCTGCGAGAGTTGGAGTCACACCTGGGCTGCTAAATAAAGGAGCCGCATCAGAATATTCGGGGGTGGGTAATGTGACTTTATGCCCATCCTGCAAAGCTAGAGCGAAGGCATTTTTCGTTTTTTCGGATCTGTAGTTGATGCCGTTTAAACGGACATTTAACGCTTTCTTCGTCTCAATTGGGGGTATAGTTTGGGGAAGTTGGTAAGGATCGAGGTTATTCAAAGCCAGACCAATTACCCGCAACTGCACAACT
>NZ_JAIVFR010000554.1 GCF_020829685.1 Nostoc sp. CHAB 5715
ACGCCCTATACCAGTCCCAACTTCGACGTGATCGGCCGCTATATTTCGGGCGGCGTGAAGCTGAACTTCTTAAAAAACGGCAACAAACTCCCATTCTCATCTCACCAGGACTTGCTTATCAATCCATTGATGCAAATCACTTCCAGATCCGCCCAGAGCATCCAGAAGATATCCAGCAACTCTTTAAGACCCTTGCCAAGCAGCCTGCTTGTTGTGGAGTGGTTCACCTCTGGAGCTTGGATATGGTAGAGCCAGCAACCACTGTCTCCTCTTTAGAGTCAGCCCAGCGCTTGGGTTCTCTGAGTATTTTGCACTTAGTTCAAGCGATGATCAAAACTGATTGGGGCAATCCACCTCGTTTGCTGTTGGTTACCCGTGGCACTCAGGCTGTGGAAAGCTCTTGCAAATCCGTTTCGATTGTGCAATCTCCCTTATGGGGTCTAGGGCGAGTTATTAATAATGAATATCCTGAGTTTCATTGTAAAAAGGTAGATATCAGTTTTGCCAGTTCTCCCAAAGAAATTCAGTCTCTTTTTGAAGAGTTATATTCAGACGACCCGGAAGATGAAATCACTCTGCGGGGTACAGCACGCTATGTAAACAGGTTGACAAGGGTGTCCCCAGAAGATATTGGGGCATTCCAGAAAAAGGCTGCTAGTCAACCGTTCCGTTTGGAAATTTCCACACCTGGAGTTTTAGACAAACTGACGCTGCGGTCTACCTCACGCAAAAAACCGGGTCAGGGAGAGGTTGAAATCCAAGTATGTGCAACGGGTCTCAACTTCAGGGATGTGACCAAGGCAATGAACTTGCTGACTGATGCTAACTTAGAGGGAAATTTATCAGGACAAGGACTCGGTTTGGAGTGTGCCGGAACTATTATTGCTATTGGTGAAGGTGTTGAAGAGTTTGAGATTGGTGATGAAATTATTGCCTTTGCCCCTAACGGCTTTGCTTCGCATGTAACAACAGATGCCCGCTTTGTAGTGCATAAGCCGCGATCGCTCAGTTTTGAGGAAGCAGCCACAATCCCCCTTGCTTTTTTAACAGCTTACTACGCTCTACATTACTTGGGTCAGCTTGGCAAGAGCAATGCCTGCGACAACGACAAAACCGTACGCGTTCTCATTCATAGTGCTGCAGGAGGTGTAGGCCTTGCCGCCATTCAACTTGCTCAGCGGGCTGGTGCAGAGATTTTTGCCACAGCAGGTAGCCCGGAAAAACGGGAGTTTCTGCGAGCGATCGGCGTTCAGCATGTTATGGATTCCCGGTCTTTAGCATTTACTGATGAAGTGATGGAATGCACAGGCGGTAAAGGCGTAGATATCGTTCTGAACTCTTTGCCGGGAGAAGCTAGCCTCAAGAACCTCTCTGTTTTAGGAGCCTATGGACGTTTTATAGAAATCGGTAAGTGGAATATCAACGACAATAATAAGTCAGGACTAAAACCTATTAGGAATAACTTGTCGTTCTTTACTGTGGATATCGCTCACATATTGCGCGATCGCCCTGATTTTGCCCAGTCTCTATTTTGCGAAGTTGTGCAATTATTTGCAGATGCAACTCTTCACCAACTGCCACATCGGGTATTCCCTATCTCGAAGGTGCGTACCGCCTTCCGCTACATGGCCCAAGCCAAGCACATCGGCAAACTAGTGATTTCTTTACAAGAACCAGAAGTGGTGGTGGCTCCAAGGTCGGAAGAGACAGTGACATTTCGCGCTGATGGAACTTATCTGATCACAGGAGGACTAGGTGGGTTTAGTTTAGCGGTGGCTCACTGGTTAGTAAAACACGGTGCTAAACACTTGGTGCTGATGGGACGGAGCGGCGCTTCCTCACTAGCAGCCCAGGCAGCTGTGAACACGTTGAAAGAAGAAGGCGCTAACGTTATTGTTGCTAAGGCAGACGTGACTCAGGAAAAGCAGGTGAAGAGCGTTCTAGCTGACATTCAACAGTATATGCCACCTTTGCGAGGCATTATTCACGCTGCAATGGTTCTAGACGACGGTCTTTTGCTTCAATTGAATGAAAAGCGTATGCAAAAAGTCATGGCACCTAAGATTATCGGTGCTTGGAACCTACACGCCCAGACCCTAAACTTACCTTTGGATTTCTTCGTATTATTCTCCTCAGTAGCTTCAAGTGTTGGAAACCCAGGACAGGGAAATTACGTTGCTGCCAATACTTTTCTGGATTCGCTAGCTTATCACCGCCGCGTCCAAGGATTGCCAGCCTTAACTATTAACTGGGGCGCTGTGACAGATGTTGGTTACGTTGCTGAAAACAGTGAAGTTGGTGAACATCTAAAGCAAATTGGAGTCAAACAATTGCCGTCGCAGCACGGACTAGAAATGCTTGGAGTTTTACTCCAACAACAGGCAGTTCAGATAGTGGTGGCACCCGTTGATTGGCAGCGGTGGGCTAAATTTCACGCTGCTGGTTTACTACCACGATTTTCTCAATTGGCAGGAGAAGTAACGCCAAACGAACCACAGGCAGATAATGGTAAAGCAGAAGGAGACTCGCCCGTCAAATCAATTCTAGCTGCGGAGCCAGCAGAGCGTCAGCAGTTGTTGGAATCTTGTATTCGCGAACAAGTCGCTAGGGTATTACTTAGTTCTGCCTCCAAGTTGGACATTGAGCAACCCCTGACAGCTTTAGGTCTTGACTCTTTGATGGCAGTCGAGTTGAGTAATCGGATTAAAAACGAGCTGGGCGTAGACGTATCCACAGTCAAACTGATCCAAGGACCAAGCATTGGACAAGTGGCAACGCAGCTGAACAAACAACTGACAGAAGCCCACTCTAGCTTATCTGCATCCTTTGCTCCTATAGTTACACCAACTCTGGGTATGCCAAAAGCTGTGCAAACTGATATGAGCAACGGTGTCCAAACAGAAGACGCAGGGCAAGTGTTAGCAAAACTAGACCAGCTATCCGATGCAGAAATAGACGCTCTATTGAACTCAATGTTATCTCAACAGGAGGTTCACTCATGACCGCTCATTTTAATCTCTCTGAACCTCAAACTGATCTTTCTTCTGAGGATAAGCGCGTTCTTCTGGCGAAGCTATTGCGGGAAAAAGCCAGCAGCAGCAAATCTTGGTATCCCCTGTCTTCTGGTCAACAAGCCCTGTGGTTTTTGTACCAGAGCAATCAACAAAGCGCAGCTTACAACACTGCGTTTCCAGTACGCATCCGGTCTCATGTAGATGTTCCAGCTCTGAGGAGCGCATTCCAAAAGCTGATAGATCGTCATCCCTGTTTGCGTACCACTTTTGGGATGCGAGACGGTGAAGCAGTTCAAGAAGTTCATGGGTATCAAGAAGTTTGCTTTGAGGAGATAGATGCAACGAGCCAGACAGAGGATGAACTCAATAGCAGAGTCAAGGAGGCATACGAGCGTCCCTTCGATCTCAAACGAGGACCTGTGCTGAGAGTGAGCCTGTTTATTCGTTCTGAGTTTGATCGCATCCTGCTGCTGACAATACACCACATTGTCAGCGATGGATGGTCTCTTTGGATGCTTTTGAAGGAGTTGCGGGTGCTGTACCCAGCCCAAAAGACTGACCAAAAGGTGTCTCTAGAGCCTCTTACTCTGTCATACGCCGACTACCTCAATTGGCAGACCAAAATGCTGGCAAGTCCTCAAGGGGAGCAGCTTTGGAACTACTGGCAGCACCAGCTAGCGGGTGAGTTGCCAGTGCTCAATCTACCGACAGATCGCCCGCGCCCACCAGTGCAGACTTATCATGGTGCTTCCCATTTCTTCAAGTTGAGCGAGGAACTGACCCAGGAACTCAAGAAACTGGCACAGGCTTCGGGAGCAACCCTCTATATGATTCTCCTAGCCGCCTTTCAAGTTCTACTGTACCGATATACGGGTCAGGAAGACATTTTAGTCGGTTCACCCACCGCAGGCAGGAGTCAATCCGAATTTACTGGGATTGTGGGCTACTTTGTTAACCCAGTTGTCTTGCGAGGAACTCTTGCAGGCAATCCCACATTCAAAGCGTTTTTGAGTCAAGTCCGCCAAACAGTATTGGGGGCGATCGCTCATGAAGATTATCCCTTTGCTTCACTTGTCGAACGACTCCAGCTCAAGCGCGACCCCAGCCATTCACCGCTGTTTCAAGTTTTATTTGTTTTGCAGAAGCCGCCATCGACAGAACTTGCAGATGTGCTGGTGACACCCAGCGAAACGGAAGTCCGAGTGGATTGGGGAGGTCTCGAACTGGAATATTTTCCAATGGCAACCGAGGAAGGTCAGTTTGATTTAACCTTAGAAATGCTGGAGGGAAAAGAATCACTTTTTAGTGTCTTAAAGTACAACCCTGATTTGTTTGATGCGGCAACAATTACAAGGATGTTCGGGCATTTCGAGACTTTGCTGGCGGAAATTGTCAGCAATCCGCAAGCCAGCGTCAAGGACTTACCCCTGCTGACTCAAGCGGAGCGCCATCAGCTGCTAGTGGAGTGGAACAACACCCAGCTTGAGTATTCCCACGTACAGTGTGTCCATCAGCTTTTTGAAGCTCAAGCAGAACAAACACCAGAGGCAATAGCGGTGGTGTTTGAAAACCAGCAGCTTAACTATCGGGAGTTGAACGCCCGCAGCAATCAACTGGCACACTACTTGCAAACACTGGGGGTTGGACCAGAAGTACTTGTGGGCATTTGTGTCGAGCGCTCTTTAGAAATGGTCGTGGGGCTACTGGGGATTCTCAAAGCTGGTGGGGCTTATGTGCCATTAGACTCGCAACTACCTAAAGAACGTTTGGCTTATATGTTGTCCGATGCCCAAGTGTCGGTGCTGTTGACTCAACAGAAGTTGGTGACCCAATTGCCCGAGCATGGGGCGGATCTTGTTTGCTTGGATACAGACTGGAGAAGAATTTCTCTTGAAAGTGAGGAGAATCCAGTCAGTGGTGTGGGCTTCGACAACTTGGCTTATGTGATTTACACCTCGGGGTCTACCGGAAAGCCAAAAGGAGCAATGAATACCCACAGTGGGATTAGCAATCGCTTACTCTGGATGCGAAGTGCTTACCAATTAACCGCAGCGGATCGCGTGCTTCAGAAAACCCCTTTCAGCTTTGATGTGTCG
>NZ_JAIVFR010000555.1 GCF_020829685.1 Nostoc sp. CHAB 5715
CCAATGCGCTGCAAAGTCATGCCGCCAGTCCCGGCAAATAACAGCGCATACCACCACTCTTCACCCCACTGTCCCGGCGAAACCCAGGCATCGGAGGTGAGAACTAAGGCGGAAATGATGCCAAAATAAAGGTGCCAATTCCTTCTGCTAAAGCTTCTCGCCAGCAATACGCCAGCGATTTTTGTAAATTTGATTTCATGCCTCTGGTAGGCACTGGGGCATCCTATATTTCAAGAAAAGTTGATGTATAGATATTATTTCAAAAAAAGTTGATATGTCAAGCAGTATTGTACAAAACAACCGTCTTGTAACTATATTGATACGTGAACCAGTTAGACAATTACCCAAGCATAGATAAACTTATCGCTAATCGCAGCAGGGACGCACCGATGAAATTACACCATTATGGTGAAAATCTGCCAAATATTCCTCTAAAACACTAAATTGGGGTAAATTCAAATCGAACAGGGAAGAATTAACTTATTTTGGGTAACAAGTCTGCTAATTTCTAACAAACTGATAGAGCAAACACCTAAACCATAAGGTCTTTCCCTATTTATTGCCTCACGGTGGGCAAGGGTCAACTTTGAATCATTATGATTCCACCAAACCCAAATATGAGTATCAAGAATGATCACAAATCATTTTCTTCAAAATTCTGATTCATTTCCCAATCATCAGGAGAAATAACGGGTTCATTCGGATCTGCCAAATAAGCGTAGGGTTGCATTTTTACAAGAGGATTAATGGCAAATTTGCCTTGATTCTCAGAAGAATAGCTAATTTGCCCAAACTTTTCTTGAATACTTTCTCTCAAAATAGAAGAAGCTAGTTCTTCAACAGACATTTCTTTTAAAGCAGCAGCTTTAATTAGAGATTCTTGAGTTTCTTGACTGATGTAAATATTAGTACCAATCATTTTTCACTCTATCTACTTTTTTCTATGATATCAAACATCATCTAATCAACTGACGAGATCGATGATCGCTTCTGAAGCAGAGACTACAACTTCAGGTTGATAGCGAATGCCAGCTTGCTTGAAGCGATGTAAAGCTTCACCCAAGCGATCGCAGTCAGCAATCAAACTGATCCTGACATAACCCTCACCTGCAACCCCAAAGGCATTACCTGGGGTAAGAACAACGCCAGTTTGCTGCAACACATTCAAGGCAAAGTCTGTGGAACCCATACCCACAGGACACTTCACCCAAAGATACATAGTCGCCTTGGTTTTGGGGATATCCCAACCTAACTCTCCTAACCCTTGAATCAGGAAATCGCGGCGGGTACGGTAGCGTTGTTGTACTTCATGCAAATACACATCTGGCAATTGCAAGGCGGTTTCGGCTGCTGTTTGTAATGCGGCAAAAATGCCGTAATCCAAGTTAGTTTTCAACGTCCGCAAACCTTGAATTACATGGCGATTACCCACCACAAACCCAACGCGCCAACCAGCCATATTATAGGTTTTAGATAAGGTGTGAAATTCTACACCAATTTCTTTCGCGCCGGGAATTTCTAACAAGCTAGTGGGTTGATAACCATCAAAAGCTAACTCGGCATAACACAAATCATGCACCAGCAAAATTTCATATTTGCGGGCGAAGGCGACGATTTCTTCAAAAAACTCGCGGGGTGCTGTGGCAGCAGTGGGATTACTGGGATAGTTGAAATAGAGAATTTTAGCAAGTCTTGCAACCTCGTCAGGAATTGCAGCTAAATCAATTAACCAGTCATTTTCTAGTTTGAGGATTAAGCTGTGAATTTTTCCGCCTGCGATCGCTGGCCCCCGAAAATGGGCGGGATAAGCTGGGGAAGGAACCAAAACTAAATCGCCAGGGTTAACGTAGGCGATCGCTAAATGGGTTAATCCTTCTTTAGAACCGAGTAGTGGCAAAGCTTCACTATCAGGATCGAGAACCACACCATAACGGCGATGATACCAGTTAGTAATCGCTCGGCGGAAACTACCAGTCCCCTCAAAAGGGGGATAACCGTGATTGGCGGAATCTTTTAAAGCGGCGATCGCAGCTTCTACAACTGGTGCTGGTGTTGCACCATCGGGGTTTCCCATACCCAAATCAATTAAATCTAACCCTTGTTCCCGCGCTTTAGCTTTTAGTTCATCTAAACGGGCAAATACATAGGGGGGTAGTTTTTGTATACGTTCTGCTGGGACAATCCAATTTAAACTCATGCTTCAACCTCGTCACTGATTCCCTTGGGCGAAACTCGATTCATATCTCTACTATCTATGGGTGCAGTGGTGGAAACCATTGCTGCCATCAACTGTTCTGGCGCGACTTTAAACGGTAGTCGATGGATGTCAGAATTAGGAACTAGGGCAATTTCGGCGGCTGTTTGCAATTCGCCTAATGTAATATTGCCCAATCCCAGATCACTTAATTTTTGGGGCAGTCCAATTTCTGTATAGAACTTTAACAACTGTTGCCGTGCCGATGCTGCTAATTGATTGCCTTGTAGCATTTCTTCTAAGCGCAGTTGCACCAAAATTCCAAAAGCAACTTTTTCGCCATGAATACTACCATGTCCTGAAATGTGCGTTAAACCATTATGCACGGCATGGGCCGCAACTGTGCGACACTGCGCTCCTCCAAGTCCGCCAACTACCCCAGCTAATAAAACAGTCGCATCTACGACTTCTCGCCAAACCTGACTACCTGGTTCTTTCAGGGCAGCGGCTGACTTTTGTAACAAGATATCTCGCAAAACTCGTGCTTGTTGGACTGCCGCAATAATTAAAGTGTCTTGCAAATGCCCACTGCTAACTGAGGCTTCATACCACTTAGCGATCGCATCACCAATTCCAGCTACTAAAGTCCGTTGTGGTGCAGTTTTAATCAAGTCATAATCAAGTATCAATAAATCCGGACAACGAGACAGCCCCACATCGTAAAGAAACGCCCCGTCTTCGGAATAAACATTCGACAAGGCACTCCAAGCTGCACACGTAGCCCCTGATGTCGGAATTGTCACCACTGGCAACTGTAACTGATGCGCGACTAATTTCGCGGTATCTAAGGCTTTACCACCACCAACACCGATAATCACATCAGCTTTATGTTCTTTTGCATTCTTCTGTAAAGATTTCAGGCTAGCTTCACAGCAATCTGCACTATAGGAAGCTTGGGCAGTATGTAACTGTTGCGTTTCTAAAACTGGGAGCAAATTTTTTCGGCTGATGGCGAGAGTAGACTCACCTGCCACAATTAAGGGACGACTTCCCAAACAGGCGATCTCTGCTGCGGCTGCTTGCAACACCCCAGAACCACGGATTACTTTTGCTGGGGCAACTGTGAGCGTAAATAATGAACTAGAGGTTTGAGTAGACAAAGAAGGTTGAGTAGAAATTTGATTAGACATATAATCTAGTTTGCCAAAACCTTGATATTTCTTAATTTAATAGACTGGTGACAAGGAATACTTGTTGCCAAACTGGTTTTTGGATGGCTCCAACCTTACACCCTGAATCTATAATGCCCATTAGCCTAAAATTCCGAACTATCAAAGTTTTGAATAACCGTATAATTAATTAACATTACCATTCTCAGATTCTCAAGAAAAGGGATTGAGAACTGAATAATCTGTCGATGGTCATTCCAGCTATGGATAGGTGCGTAGGGGCAAACATTTATTTGCTGCAAAGACTTGTTAAAATGTCAACAGTGGTAATTAGGATAACAACTGACAAATCACAACTGCCAGTACTCACTACCCGCACGCTAATTAACTTTTTCCCAAAGTGTAACCACTAAAAGTGTGAATATCTTAATCTAAAAATAACTATTAATGTATCGGTAAATACAAAATAAATTATGTCATCCTGATAACAGGTGAATTATTACCGAGGAGGGCAGGAGGCAAGGGGATGAGGGGGATGAGGGAGATGAGGGAGATGAGGGAGATGAGGGGGATGAGGAAGTATTTTCTTCCCCTGCTTTCCCTGCCCCCAGCAAGAACTGCCTCTTAAGCAGTAGGTTTTGGCAATTGGGCGAATTTTTCTGGGTAAATTTCGATTGCGATCGCAGAATTTTCACGAGAAACGAGCGATCGCTTGGCCTCACCCAAGTAAACTGGTACAGAAGTCCCTGGTTCCGGGTGGATAATGGTACGAGCGCGAACTATCAACTTGTCCTCTTGCCGTGTACCTGAGCGACCAGAAGAAAACAGATTACTAACTGCTTGACGTAAAGTTGCTTCTAATTGTGTGGGTGTAATTTGGGGTGATGTGGCAATCACCGCTTGTGTTGACCCATTGTCATAAACTAGAGTGTACCGGGCTGCTCCTGGAATCACAGTCCGACTCAAGGGGACTATCGAGAGTACAAATAAACCAGCCGTCAGCACCAGCATAAAGCCAGTCGTACCCACCAGCCGAAAGCGGATGCCCCATTTGAGAATAAAAGCCAAAAATGTTAAGGCAGCAAATAGCAAGGTAGCGATACCTGACCATTGGGTGTACTCAAGAAAGTCAGCTGTTGTGAGCATAAGGTTGGTTATGGATGCGTCTTTTTTTTCGTTACCGACACACCTATTTTACCGAGAGCTTACACCATAAGGGTTATCGTATTCTTTAATGCCAATCAGAATATTGAGTGCTATCGCAGTCATAATAAAGTTTAAACTTGGGTTTAGCCTAAGTTGAGCGGTGAAATGGAGCCAACCTCAGAACAATTGAAACAGTTATACCGAGTCTTGACTTGGCTAACGCGAATGTATCTCCCGGTTTACCTAGTTACCTTAGATGAGCGAACAAATAACATCGTAGTAATAGCAGGTGAAGAGACAGTTGTAGTAATTAATCCAGAAGCAGAGGTTGATTATGAATAAGCCTAACTTTAGAGAAATGACACGCAAGCAATTGCGAGATTATGTCTTACAAAATCGTAGCGATGCCGAAGCAATTCACGCCCTAGCATTACACGTTCAGTCTAATGGCAAACGTCTCAATTCAGTAGATGAACTACAACAAGTCATCCAAGAAAAACGTAACCAAGGCTTAGAGCCATAGCTAAAAAACAAATCATTACTCCGTTAGGGAGCAATGCGATTTTGTTAGGTTGTAGCGAATAA
>NZ_JAIVFR010000556.1 GCF_020829685.1 Nostoc sp. CHAB 5715
AAAATACTTTGATTAATTCTCACACAAGTGAATATTGAGAAGCTAAGTTAGCTTTGAGCAAGAGAGCGATGTCTGCCTTGAAAAGTTCACATTGGCGGAAGCCGCCGCTACGACGGGCTACGCCTACGCCTACGTTTCACAGGAGATGATTACCTATGAATTTGATAGACGCTATACTGCTAACGCTGCTCAATATTGCTGCTTGCATGGCGTTGCCTAAGCTTTTAGCTCTTTTTCTGGCCGAGAAAACCAAACTTACTGAAGCGTTGCCGAATGCTTCCAGATTACAACCAGCTAAAATTCAACTTACCAGTTTTCCTTATTGTACAGCTTATGCATTGACAGGTAGCCAATACTGTAAATTCAGTCCTAACTTCTGTCCTAATTGTTCTCCGAATTGATGGACAAATTGCCAGTAAATTATTTTAAAATTTAGGTGAGATAGATAAACTACCTCACCTAAATTTTGGCAACACAACCGAATATTTATTTAGCTTATATTCAATAAAAGAAATCTAAATTCTGTTTTTAAGCAATTTTACTGATTTTGCTTCAAACTAAAAATATAGTCAACACCAATTTTCAAACGGAGAAGATGAATATATGAGTTTGATAGATGGTATATTCCTGACGCTGTTAAATACTGTTGTTTGTTTGGCACTGCCTAAGCTGTTATCTACAATTGTGCCTGCTCAAAGCCAAAACATTACACCTTCATCGTCTGCTCTTACATCAGAACATTCCAACTCTGAAATCCCCAGCTTTTCTTAATATAAGCTGATTGTCCCTAGATATCGCCTTGATGAGGAGAAAATTTAGTTATTGGTGCAAGGCGATGTCTCAGAGTAAGTTATACACATTTCATTTTGGGAAAACAATGAGTGTGCATATCTCCCAAAAATAAATATTTTTTATATAGGAAAAAACTGGTCTACAGTACAGCTAAAACCAGGCAATAGCGGAGAAATTATATTATCACTACTAAATAGGGTTGCTACCAAATTAAGTTGAGTTTGTTCGCGTCGATAGACCTCTAGTTTACGCGATCGCCAATCAGCAATCCAATATTCTTTTACTCCTCTGGAAGAATAAAGTTTAAGTTTTGCTTCCTTATCTCGTCTTAGGTCTTCTTTGCTAGCAGACAGAACTTCAACTACTAAATCTGGTGCGCCAGTTAAATGTCCCGCTTCATCCAATGTTACCGCCAAGGTTTCTTTAGTAGCCCAAACTACATCAGGAATCACATTATCTGATTCTGAAAATAAAACGCCGGGGTTTATCACAGCTTCTCCTAAACCAGTAGACTCTGACCAAATGTTAAGCTGTTGGAAAATTCTGCCACAAGTTTGCTGATGTTTAAAGTGAGGTGCCCTGGTCATAAATAATTCTCCATCAACTATCTCGTAACGCGTCCCTTCATTTTCTGCCAAGAGTTCCACATCGTGAATTGTCCAGCGTACTCCTGTATTAAGCATCTGACTCATCAGCTAACTCCTTTAATCTTGCTTTTGTATTTTAATCATAAAAGGATGTTTGTAAAGTCTCAATTAATACTAGCCTTGGCGATTAGAAATCGCGGCTATACAGACAAAACCCACCTCCGTGGGTTTGAAGCCCTTGATTTTCTCTTAGTCCACGGAGGTAGACTTTGCTTGTGTAGCCGCGAATTCTATTCGCCCAATACTTTGAAAATATCTTTTAAAATTTAATTATCACTTACGATTTTCGCGCCGCCACTTACCCCGTACTAAGCGAATTTCATCAAAAGTGTAGCTTTCACCGAGTTGTTCTCGAATTGGCGTTAAAGAAATATCACCAAGCACTTCTAAAACTTGCCAAATTTTTTGTTGATGTTCAAGAGGTACTAACTGATTTATGTCTACAGGCTGATTTTTTTCAATCAAATCTGCCAAATGGCGAATAATTGTTGTGGGGCGAATGTTGCGTTTTTTGGCAATTTCATTAACACTCAAACCTTGTTTATGTAATTGTAATGTGAATATTTCTGTGTCGGAAGGTAGGCTAACAGAGGGTGTAAATTTAACTTGGGGTGGATCTACCAAACCTTTTTCTTGGCGGTAGGCGCGAATTTCTGCGAGGAATTTATCGCCATATTGGGAAAGTTTGTGACTGCCTACGCCCGAAAGTTTACCAAATTCGGTTAGTGTTGTAGGTTGTACCTGTGCCATCAATTTCAAGGTAGAATCCTGAAAGACAACGTAAGGTGGTACAGATTGTTCATCAGCAAGTTGTTTACGGAGCGATCGCAACCTCTGCATTAATATCTCTCCTTGGGCAGCTTTTTCACTCCCTTCTTCCCAAGTAACCTTCTGTGCTACGGGAACAACAAGGGAAACTGTACGCTGTCGCCGCATCACTTCCCAACTAAGGGGGTTAAGTTTCAAAACTGAGTAACCATCGCTAGTCTGTTCTAGCAACCCTTGATGTAAAAGCGATCGCGCCAACATTCGCCATTCATCTACACTCTTATCTTTGCCAATACCGTAGGTAGAAAGTTTATCATGTTCGTACTGGATAATTTTGTCTTTTTTTGCCCCGCGCAACACATCAATAATGTGCAGCATCCCAAATCTTTCTTTACAACGCGCCACACAGGATAAAAACTTCATGGCTTCAATTGTCCAGTCTTGCATTGGTTTGGGATGACGGCAATTATCGCAGTTACCGCAATTACCAAGAAAACGTTCCCCAAAATAACCTAGCTGAATTGTCCGCCGACAAACAGTACCTTCAGCATAGTCAATTACCTGACGCAGTTGTTGTTTAGCAATCAACTGTTCTTGTGGGTCAGTTTTTTGGTTAATACTCCATTCAATGGTTTTAATATCACCAAAGCTGAAAAAAAGTGTACAACGTGAAGGTTCATTATCCCTTCCCGCCCTACCTGATTCTTGATAATAACTTTCTAAATTACGTGGTAAATCAAAGTGAATTACTAACCGCACATCTGGCTTATTAATTCCCATTCCAAAGGCAATTGTTGCCACCATGACGCGCACATCATCTCGAATAAATCGAGTTTGATTGCTGCTGCGTTCTTCATCAGTTAATCCGGCATGATAAGATAAGGCGGCAATCTTATCATTTTGCAATTTAAAGGTGAGTTCATCAACTTTTTTGCGCGTTAGGCAATAAATAATTGCTGAACCTTCATTTTCTCGAATAAGTTCTAATAATTCAGCATACGCAGACTTGGTTTTAGAACGGACTTCGTAATAAAGGTTTTGGCGGTTAAAGCTAGCAATGTGGATACTCGGTTGCTTTAGCCCTAGTTGTTGGATAATATCAGCACGGACGCGATCGGTTGCTGTGGCGGTGAGGGCGAGGGTAGGGACATCAGGATAGCGTTTCCGCAGAGATTTCATCTGGCGGTATTCTGGGCGGAAGTCGTGTCCCCACTCAGAGACGCAGTGGGCTTCGTCAATGGCAAAAGCCGCAATGCCAATTTTTTCTTTGACTAAATCGAGAAATGGGAGAAATCTTTCACTCAACAGACGTTCTGGGGCGACGTAAAGTAGTCTAACTTTACCACTGAGGATAGCTTCTTCGCGCGATCGCACCTTATAGGGATTCAGACTACTATTCAAAAATGTGGCAGCAATATTATTATTTTGCAGTCCTTCCACTTGATCTTGCATCAAAGCGATTAATGGCGACACCACCACCGTTAAGCCTTTTTTGAGCAATGCAGGTAACTGAAAACACAAAGATTTGCCCCCACCCGTAGGCATCACAATCAATAAATCTCGATTTTGCAGCGCATCTTCGATAATTTGTCGTTGTCCGGGGCGGAATCTGTCGTAACCGAAGTGATATTTTAGCGCTTGTTCGAGATTGGGGTATTGAAGCATAGCGATCGCTTTTTCCGGGGCTGTCTGCGTGAGTAGTTATTGAAGATATCAGGATTTTAACTCACATCTTTGGCAACTTTGGTTAGGTCTGCGTTTCTGGAGTGCGTAGGCGCAGCCCGCACTTCGGCTGCGCTCAGTGACCACCGCAGGCATCGCACTAAGTCAATTATCATATATGAGCGATCGCTTAACTTTTAAGACAGTCGCTACACAATCGGCTATCGCACTACTTTAACCAACATCATCTAAAAGCCTTTATCATGGAATCATGCTGAAGTAAAAGTAGGTAGAGCGCAAACAAGTTGAAAACATTATGGACAACAACAATAAACAAATTTACAATTACACAGTTATTCTGGAAAAAGAATCAGATGGAGGTTATCACGCTTTTTGTCCAATCCTAAAAGGTTGTCATTCTCAAGGAGATTCTTTTGAAGAGGCCATTGAGAATATTACAGAAGCTATTGAATTATATATTGAAAGTTTAAGGGCTGATAATCAGTCAATTCCTAAAGATGATTTAATTGTTAAGCCATTAAGTATATTGGCATGAGTAATTTTCCCAGTGTCAAAGCTAAAGAATTTATCAAAGTCATCGAAAATTTAGGTTTTTATCTTGACCGTCAAAAGGGGAGTCATGCTATTTATAAGGATAGTCATGGACAAAGAGTTGTTGTTCCTATTCATTCGGGAAAAGACCTAAAACCAGGGACTCTAATGGGTATGATTCAGGATATTGGTATTGATAAGGAAACTTTTTTTGAGTTATTGGGAAAATAAATTAGATGTAATAGATGTAATTTTATTGTTTGGTGTCGACAAACCTACACTGACTTACTGATTCAGTATCAGCCTAAGCCAATTAAAACAGAACAGGAGTATAACAGAGCCTTAACAGCAGTAGAGGGGATGATGTCGGGTGAGTTGACAGAGGCTGAAACTGCGCTTTTTGAGTTGTTGGTTCAACGGAATTGAGAATTACGAGTCACGCCATTATTCTATGGGTGAGTCAAAACCTGTGGCTACTTTAGAATCCCTCATGCATGAGTTTGATGTGCAGCCAACTTCTTTAGTCGAAGTTTTTGGCTCTGTTAAGATTGTTAAAGAAGTGCTTAATGGTCAACGGAAAGTTAGCCAATCTCAAGCTGAGTCCCTAGTTAAGTTTTTTAATGACCATTATTCTGGGCTTTCCCTAACGGCTCTTGACTTTTAAACTTTTAA
>NZ_JAIVFR010000557.1 GCF_020829685.1 Nostoc sp. CHAB 5715
CAAACTAATCCATCAACCGACTCCAACAATAATAGAATAGAAAAGAAATCTCCAGTCAAAATTGAGTTTAACGAATCATTATCACAGCCACACACTTCTGTTTTATTAGCACCGGCTCAGTCTGTGAGTGAAAATGATGGATTGCAAGTACAGTTAGATATAGGGAGAGAATAATGAGAGAAGAATTAGAGAAATAGCACCGCTATTTCTCTACAAGGGTTCTGGATAACGCATATATTTGGCTCCTATAAGAAATGCGATCGCATTTCCTGCGGGCCTTGTGCGCCATCGCACATTTTGAAGGACGAATGCATTTTCGGGCAAACAAAGTGCTAACTAGGCAAAGATGAAGTCTCTAGAAACACTGACATTGGTAGTGTCTTGAACGTGGAAACGCTTCCTCAAAGGTAATGCCATTGATGCTTCTGTATTCAAAGCGTTTTGTCAAGTTTTGAGTTTGAATTGGCAAGATTTGCTCGAACGTCCCCTCAACTCGTCTCTATCTGATAAAACCCAAATTCCAAATATTCCTTTGTTCTTTGGGCGACGTTACGAACTGGCGACACTCACCCAGGCAATTGAGCAAGGAACACGCTTGATTGCAATTACAGGGATGGGGGGAATCGGCAAAACGGCTGTAGCAGCAAAACTTGCCACAGCTTTGCAATCTAGTTTTCAGCAAACTCTGTGGTTTGGGTTTCATCTGACTCCACCAACAATAGATTCGCTTCCGTCTTTACCACCAGAAACTCTGTTAGTTTTTGATGGTTGGGATCGGATTTTGGGTGGCGATGTCTGCGACGGGCTACGCCTACGCGCGGGGCAATATCGTTTAAAATACGAATCCTATGCTGAATTTTTGCGATCCGTAGTGCAAACAAATCATTCGAGTTGTGTGATTTTGACTAGTCGAGAACAACCAGAGGGATTAAATACCTTGAGTGGGAATGGTGCAGTTATTTTCCCACTCGGTGGTTTGATGGAAGGGGCAATTGAGCTTTTGCAGCATCATCAACTTACCTTTGATGCCCAGCAGTGGATTTTCCTGGTAAATCAGTATGGTGGCAATCCCTTATTTTTAAACATGGCAGCAAATTTTATTCACGAATTATTTGCTGGGGATGTGGGAGAATTTTTAGCTTCTGGAACCTTAGTTACGGGCGAATTTGAACCACTAGTGGCGCAATGGTTGAGGCAGATTTCGCTGCTAGAACAAACCTTAATCAAGTGTTTGGCTATACAAGCGCAGGGATTTACTCGTGAAGAAATACTATTACATCTTAGGAATCATCTTTCAAATGGAGATATTTTAGCTGCGCTTTTATCCTTAAAACGCAGGGCATTAGTAGAAACCATCAAAGACGATAATAAGGAACGCTTTTTTTTACAACCCGTAATTTTTAAATGCGTACAGCGTTTATTTCTCTCGAAAGAGTAGCAGCCAAACTCATTTAATTGCCACCACATCCGCCACCACCTCCGTCACCACCTCCGCCACCACCTCCGTCACCGCCGCTACTGCTACTACTACCGTCACCACCACTGTAAGGTGTAGGTTGGGTTGAGGAACGAAACCCAACATTATCAGGGCTTTGTTGGGTTTCACTTCGTTCAACCCAACCTACGATTCTACCTCCGTCACCACTATAACCACCGTCACCACCACTGTAAGTACTATAACCACTGTTACCACTGTAACTACTGCCACTCCTTCCACGGAATATAAAGATTCAGCTCACCACCTAACTGATCCAAAATTGAGCTTGAAGCTGATTGCCAAGGGTGTAGCCAGTGAGTGGTAAGCTAAGTACAGCTTTGCGTAAAATCGTGGCAAATTGAGGGTTGAAATTTAAACGCAGAGGGTCGCAGAGGTAAGCGCAAAGGTACGCAGAGAATTTGCTACGAATTAATGAAATGTTGTACTTAGGGTTTTCTGTCTGCTAAAAGAGAGTCTGTCTGGAAGTCTGTCGTCTGTGTCAATTGCTGCATAAAAATTCTGTATAATTTTCAGTAATTTCAATGCTGTTTGCATCTAGCCAATCCTAAATTTATGGCATACTGCATCAATCCAGATTGTTTGCAACGAAAAAATTCCGATAATTGTGCAGTATGTGAAAACTGTAAAACGCCACTTATACTGCAAAACCGTTACCGAATTAAGCATCCTCTGCAAATTGATAGGTATCGCTATACAGAAGTATTTGAAATCGAAGATTTAGTTAATCAGGCTCAACCCAAGGTTCTCAAGTCACTCAAGGAAGTTACGCCGGATTTACTGCGATTATTTGAGCAAGAAGCATCAATACTAACAAGTTTGCAGCATCCTGGTTTACCTGCTGGCGAAACACTATTTCCGCTAGTTTTGCATACGAGTCGCCAATTGCGCTGTTTGGTAATGGAGAAAGTTGAGGGTGAAGATTTACAGAGTTGGCTTGCTCACCATCAATACTTAACATCCCATAAACAAGCATTAGATTGGCTAAAACAATTGACGCAGATTTTGCAATTTGTGCATGAAAATGGCTATTTTCATCGAGATATCAAGCCGTCAAATATTATGCTCCGCCCCGATGGAAAATTAATTTTAATTGATTTTGGGACGGCGCGGAATTTGTTGCAAACTATTGTGAATGGAAAATCGATCACGGTAATTCATTCTATTGGATATAGTGCTCCTGAACAACTTGAGGGACACGCTGTTCTCCAGTCGGATTTCTACGCTCTTGGTTGGACTTTTATTTATTTAATCACAGGTATTGACCCAGCTGGCGATCGCCGTCAAGATTTACCTAGTTGGTTTAAGTATATTAAAGATAAACAAACCCCTAAAAGATTTATTGATCTGATTCAGGCAATGACGAGTTATCATCCACAGAAACGTCCGCCAACAACTCAAGCCATTCTAGAAAAGATTGAGAACATTAATAACTATTCTTTGGTGCAATGGCAAAAATTATTACTGGGTGCGACTTGTGGTGTTTTGCTGTTCGTCGTTGCAAAATCGCTGTATGAGGCAATAACTCTAGCTCAGACTTGCGATTATATCCCAGACGATCATCTCAGTTGTGGTGAAGAAAGCCTAATACCTGCAAGCTATTGGGGAAATGGTCAGCCACCACTAGCAAAGCAATTAGCTATTGAAGAGTATCGCAGCAAAAATTTTTCGGCAGCTTATGATCTATTTAAAACTGCTTTCAATCAGGAGTCAGATCCAGAAACTTTAATTTACCTCAACAACGCCAAAATTCAAATGCAATTTCCAGCAGCACTGATTCGCACCATCGCAGTTGCAGTTCCCTTGGAACGTCGTACTACCATAGGTCTAGAAATACTCAAGGGTGCTGCTCAAGCTCAGACTGAGGCATTGAAAAACGGTCTATCCTTACGGATAATTATCGCTAATGATAGTAATCGTGACGATAGCAAAGCCGGAAATGATGCCCGCAAAATTGCTCAACAATTGGTGAAATATTCAGATTTACTGGCTGTTTTGGGTCATTACAGCAGCGAAGCCACTAAACAATCCCTACCAATTTATACCCAAGCAAGGGTAGTTTTAATTTCTGCAACCAGCACTTCAGATAACCTCAAAAGTCCTTTTTTCTTCCGTACCACCTCCAGCGCTCGGATTACCGCCCAAAAAATGGCAACTTACGTATTCTCTCAATTACAACAGAGACAAGTTGCTATTTTTTACAGTCAGGGCAGTGAGTATGCCGAATCTCTATCTGGGGCGTTTCGAGAAGCGGCTAAATCGTTTCCAGGTAATGTTATTGATCACGAACCAGCCTTCAATCTCGCCACCGATAGCTTTAATGCCAAAGCGGCATTAAATCAAGCAAAAACCAAAGGTGCAACGGTGATTGTCCTTATCCCAGATCCAGGAGTAGGATTGTATAACGCGATTCCCAATGCTTTACGAGTAATTAAGTCCAATGTCAACCAATTTTGGATTGTTGCGGGTAGTACTCTCTACACTTCTGACTTACTCAAACCAGATAAAGGTCTGTCGCTACAGCAAATCCAACGTCTGGTATTAGCGATCGCATGGCATCCCGCAAACGATATTAACTCCTCGTTTGTACGCCAAGCTCAAAGCCTTTGGAAAATTGCTCCAATTGATCTTACCTGGCGAACCGCCACCAGCTATGACGCAGTATTGGTTTTAAGCAAAGCCTTGACGGCAAATCCTACCCGCATCGGCATTCAGAAAACACTTGCAAATCCTCAATTCTCGGTTACAGGCGCAACGGGAGTCATTCAATTTCAAAGGGGCGATCGCCACAATGGCAAAATTACAATGGTTACAGTGCGCCGCAATTGTAATTCTAACGATTTTATGTTTACAGTCACCACTTACAGAGCTAGCGGGTGCTTTTAAATCCTTGAATGGGGCAGAGGTAGCTTTCTTACCTAACTAAATCTGCCTTCCTGAGTCGCTAAATATGCAATCATTTTGCAGTAAAATTAATCGTCTAGATAAGAGGAGGGCTTTTAGATGACTCGTGTCATCATTGTGAGCGCAAGTACACGACCTCATTACTATCGCGGTATGCAGAAAGACGGCAAAGGAGTTAAGAGAGTTTGAGGTAATAAATGGTAATCCCAGAATTGGACTAAACCATATTGAGTCTGAGGAAATGCTAGCTAAGATAGCTAAGGTGAAAGTTGAATTTGCCCGTTATCGTTCCGGCACTGCAAAGGAGAGAATCAATAGAGCTATGCAAGAGCTAGAATATCCAGTTTTTAAAAAAGTTGTTTAATAAGTTATTTAACATCTCAAGATTATAGAGGGAGGTAGATCACTCCCTCTTTTTTTTGTCCAGTGCTTCCTGGATAGCATCTCTACAAAATTGTGGTGGATCGTCTTGCGCTTTAACCTCTTCTTTCATTTCCTTGGTGACACGAAAATTTAATTGTTCGGTTAACTCCTTGCTTGGTTGATTGTCGAAATTTTCAGGTGTTCCTTTGGGGTTGGGCATTGTTGAGAGATGTAAATATAGCTTGAATGTTTTGTGAACAGAAGAATAGAGTTTAAAACGGTGGTGATACTAGCCTGGAAAACAGTTCACCACCG
>NZ_JAIVFR010000558.1 GCF_020829685.1 Nostoc sp. CHAB 5715
AAACTCTACCCACAAGGGGATACAGTTTTGATTACGAAAAATATTTATTTTAGTTTCGCCCACCAGGGGCGAGGTTTTAACCAATATTCATCACCCACTCGTACAGAATTCATGGCTTTTTTCTGACTCCTGAGTTCTGAATTCTTCTCATAAATTAAGAAGCAAGAGGAATGGGCGAACATTTGATACCCTTACGAGCTTGAGTAAGAACTTGAGCAATATAATTCCAAAGATCAATTTTCCTCAGACGACAAGTTTCAATACCATACGCGTGCTGCTCAAAGTGCATTGCCCCACAGATATTCATAAAATGGAGGGACAGTGAAAAGTTACATTAAAGTTAATCGTAATGGAATAAATCAAACTCTCACAGTTAAACCAGAACAATTACAGCGGTTGCAGCTAAGTAACAATTCTTTTTGCAATAAACCATTTTTTTAATTCTCAGGGTAGATGAATATGTCAAATCAATTAGGTTCCTACTTGTCAACACCAACTAAACAAAAATTCGCTGCTACTTTTCGCATAGTCAGCCGATTTGGCTTCTGGATACAGTTAGGATTAGGTGCTATTTCTGCAATTGCTTTGTTGTTTGCGATGGTTAGTCGTAATATCGGCGTTCAAACAGGTAATGCAGGCATTGGTTTTGGTATATTTTTAGCTATTGTTGGGATTTTAGTACTGTGCTTTAGAGTGTATTGGTCTTTCCGCTACAGACAATTGGCAAAACTTTTACAATTACCCAATAGTGACCTACATCCCAGGCGAGAAGATATAATCCAAGTCTTACAAATTGGACTAATTGTTAGCTTAGTAGGATTGTTATTAGCTTTCTTGGCATCTGAAGTAAGCGTTGTAGTATTACTAGCAAAAGCTTTAGCCGAGCCTCAAGGAATAGCAGTTTATAACCGACAAAATGTTATTCGCTCTTTGGATATTTTAGTAGTGTTAGCAAATGTCAATTTGATTGGCTCTCACTTAGTAGGAGGCGTCACTTCACTTGGTCTACTTGAGTGGCTGGATCAGTAATAGAATGAACAACCTGAGCACACCTGAAAAACAGGCACTTAATCAAGAACGACGCGAGGTTTTGCAACAGATTGAAGACTGGATGGAAACGCCAATGCTGCTGCTCGGCTTGGCGTGGCTGGCGCTGTTTGTTATCGAGTTGATCTGGGGTTTAAGTCCGTTGCTCGAAGTTCTTGGAACAGTGATTTGGATAATTTTTATATTAGAGTTTACGCTCAAATTTACTCTGGCTCCACGCAAGTTGGTTTATTTCAAAAGTAATTGGTTAACTGCGATCGCCCTCATCTTACCAGCATTACGCATTTTCCGACTTACACGTGTATTACGAGTGTTAAGTACGGCACGAGCTAGCCGGGGAATTCAGTTAGTACGTGTGCTGACACGTACTAATCGGGGTATGCGATCGCTAAGTGCAAGCTTAGGTCGTCGCGGTTTTGGCTACGTTGTGGCGCTAACGCTAGTTATTACCCTAGTGGGAGCCGCAGGGATGTATACGTTTGAAAGCAATACCCCGAATGGGAGTGGTCTGAACGACTACGGCACCGCGCTATGGTGGACGGCTATGCTCATGACCACACTCGGATCAGAATACTGGCCGCAGACTCCAGAAGGGCGAGTGCTTTGCTTCATTTTAGCGCTGTATGCTTTCGCTGTATTTGGCTACTTGACTGCGGCGATCGCTACATTCTTTTTAGGTCGAGATGCCGAAAATGACTCAGCAGAGATCGCAGGTGCTAAATCTATCAAAGCTCTCCATGCTGAGATTGCCGCTTTGCGTGCTGATATTCAAGCATTATCTCGTCACAAAGAAGAGTGAAGTTTTGCAATTAAGAGAATCAAATTAGCGTTGTTAAGTTTGCTAGGAGTGTTAGGTTCAAGGGATTGGGGACTGGGAACTACTCAAAGGTTAAGGTTTTTCAAAGCTCAGAACCCGTGCCTGCAACTGTTGTCCGGTACGTGGGTCAGTTTGAAATGTCACCCAACCTTCACGGGTGGAGTGGCGCGCAAGTAAAGCGATCGCCAATTCACGACTCTCTTGTTCCTTACCGTCGTTTTCGAGGACGACTTCAATATGGACACCTTCAGCTGTCTTGTCGCCACGATTAGTTACTGACACAGGAACAAGGAAGTAGTTTAGTTGCGGCCGCGGTGTACCCAGATGAAACTCGATACTGGGCGGTGCATTACCTGACGTGGCTGCATCGTAAACCAGATACCCCAGCGTACTCGCCACGAGGACGAGACTAGCGGCAAAGACGATCCACTCTAGCCAATTCTTTTGCAGGTTTTTCATTGCAGTAATAGCCTCCCAGCAGCAGCGCCCAGTGTAGCAGGCAGTCCCAGAACGACCATTTCTGCTAGGCAAATGATGGGTGCCATACCGTCAAAGCGCCCATAGAACCAGAGAATTACAGCGGAGGTGAGCAGTGCGATCGCATATGTCACAACAATACCAAAGACGAGGGTCTTAATGCCGCTGGTCTGGTTAAGCCGCCGCGTGCTTGTGAAGTCGCTATAAAAGAGTATGAGTGCGCCCACGAGCATCGAGAAGAGTGCCAAACCTAGCAGTCTCTCTGAGGCGGTTTCGCTAGCAATAATCACAATTTCTTCCGTCGGTGCTACGTTGTTAGCAAAGAGGACGGCACCACAGACAGCGATCGTCAATTGTCCACCAAATTCGCCCTTGTTTTGTGTGAGAAACGGCTTTGGCTCTGAGTCATTTTCCATGCCTGTATCACCCTTTTGATCGCCCTCACCACCACCCAGTTGAGCAGTACCAACGGAAACGCCGATCGCAACGGTCATCGCTTCAATGAGGATTTTGCTGACGATTTCGTTGAGCGTCATGCCGAAGGTGATCTGACCCAGCAGCCAGAGAACAACTGCGGCGATCAGCAAACCCAGTCCCATCTCTTCGACGGAATCAACCGCCACCTCAACAGAACTGGCATTGCACCGCAGACCGCCATAGCGGTTGTATCCCAGTAGCAGGGTGAAGGTGGCAAGAACGTAGATGAGTAAGCCCAAGGGAGGCATGGTAAAGTTAGCTCGCCATACCTCCATCGTGTAGAGTAGGGGCAAACTGAATATCAGCCCTCCAGCAATGCCCCGCAAGTATTGTTGAAGCGATCGCTTGAGCGATCGCTCTTTCCCAATTTGGCGATTCATAGGAATTACAAAAGCGCAATATGCTTTCCCATGACTTTATACCCAGTTTACTATACGGATGTTACCCAAATTTTATCGCCCCACAGGTATCAATCAAATGGGGGGAGAGTGAAAAGTTACCCCAGATGTGCGAGAATTAATGCGCCAGAGCATTGCGATCCAATGAGTTACTGTGTAGGATCAAGCTGAAATGCGGAAATAATTCCTGCATTTTGAACAACCTCCCGCGTATGGATACCACTACCGAACAATACAACATCTGCGTTGTTAGCAAATTCTAAAGGTTGTTGTGCCTGAATAGCGATCGCATTCATTGAGGTAACTTGTTTGGTGGGGCTGACAATCTGAACTTTCCAGTTCCATTGCTTGATCCGGTTAAGAATCGTCAATGTCACAAAGGTGTCGATCTCGTTGAAACCATCAAATGTTACTAAAGCAATATTCATAAACTCCTTTATTTAGAGATAGCTAACTGTGCATCTGTTTTGCCAGGACTTTGACCAATTTGCAGTACACAAACTGCGGCAATCAGACAGAGAACGCCTGATAAAATAAACGCTTGTAAATAACTACCTGTCCAAGTTCTCAACACTCCGGCTCCGAATGCTGCTGTGGCTGCACCGAGCTGGTGTCCTGCTACAATCCAACCGAACATCACGCCGACATTTTCTTTACCGAAGACGTTGGCAACAAGACGGACTGTTGGTGGTACAGTGGCAATCCAATCAAGTCCATAGAAGACGGCGAAAATAGAAAGTCCATAGAAGGAAAAGTTGAAACTGAAGGGCAAAAAAATCAAAGACAAACCCCGTAGCCCGTAGTACCAAAACAATAAGTAGCGATTGTTATAGCGATCAGATAGCCAACCGGACATAGTAGTTCCAAAAAAATCGAATAGTCCCATGATTGCCAAAAGACCAGCAGCCTTGACTTCAGGGATACCGTGGTCAATACAAGCAGGAATCAGATGAGTACCAATTAACCCATTTGTGCTTGCACCACAGATAAAAAAGCTACCAAATAACAGCCAGAAGTCTCGATTACGCATTCCCAGCCAGAGGGCGTTAAGAGTGGAAGCGATGGAATTTGCTCTAGGCTGTAACACTTCCACAGTTTCGCTGTTGTCGCCAAAGGGTCGCAAACCGACATCCACCGGACGATCGCGCATAAAAATAGCGATCGCTGGAATAATTAGAAGTGCTGCACCAGTGAGAATCAGAGCCGCAGTTCGCCATCCAAAGCGATCGGCTACTGAGGCCAGCATCGGCAGAAACACTAGTTGCCCCGTCGCAGTACTGGCAGTCAGGATGCCCAGAACTAAACCCCGCTTTTCAAAAAACCAGCGATTGACAACAATAGCACCCAAAACCAGGGCGATAACTCCGCTACCACAACCGACAACTACACCCCACAGCAAAACTAGCTGCCAGGAGGCTGACATCAAAGTAGTTAAACCGACACCGAGAGCAATGACAGCAAGTGAGAACACCATCATCCGGCGAATGCCGATCCGCTCCATAACTGTGGCAGCAAAAGGGCCAATCAGTCCGTAGAGTACTAAGTTAATGGAGATTGCCAAAGATATAGTTGCTCTACTCCAGCCAAACTCCTGTTCGAGAGGCACTATAAAAACTCCAGGAGCAGAGCGAATTCCGGCTGCTACTAGCAATGCTAAGAATGTTAAACCAGCTACGATCCAGGCATAGTGGAACGAACGACGCGCTAGGGAGGAGGGTAAGGACATGAGTAGTGGGTGGGGAGTGGGGAGTGGGGAGTGGGGGAAGATAAAGTAGATTTCGCAAATCTAAGCCTAAATAGGGATGCAATAACTCGCAGCAGTAATCAATCTGATGGCGAAAAGAGGATTGAGT
>NZ_JAIVFR010000559.1 GCF_020829685.1 Nostoc sp. CHAB 5715
ACTATGTAAATACATTTAACCTGAGGTTGATGGGGGCGATGCCGGTAGTAGCTCTCAGCCTTATTTTGTACCCTGCAATAGTCAAAGCAGAACCTGCAAGTGAAAACCTCTTTTTACCCGATTCTCCTTCGCAAGCAAATAAGGGTGTTGAAGATCCTGATTTTTCACCGGATCTGGAAACCTCACTTCCATTCCTCTCCCCTTGTAGGGGAGAGGCTTTGAATTCTCTTCCTTCTCTACAAGGGAAGGGCGCTAAGGGGTTAGGTTCCGCTTTGGTTTTTCCAGATAACGTGAAAAGTTCCGAGCAGCTTCCACCTCACAAATTTCCTTCCTCACCAACTACTGATACTTCAATTCCAGATGTTCAGCCAAGTGAAACGGAAATACAACCATTTCAACCAGCAAGTTCCGTAGGTTTACCCAGAGGCTTACGCAAAATAGCAGGAATCGAGAACAAGAATGATCGAGGTAAAGACACCGAAACACAGTTGCAAGCTTCTCCAAGGCAAATACAACCATTTCAACCAGCAAGTTCCGTAGGTTTACCTAGAGGTTTAAGCAAAATAGCAGGAGTAGAGAACGGGCAAGGGGTGAATAAAAAACTCCACCCACAAGGGGATGGAGTTTTTGGGCATGGGGAATTGGGCATGGGGCATGGGGAAGAAACTACCAATGTCCGGCGCCTGTCGCCCCAAGCGACGGGGCGACTATCCCGGAACACCCACGAGGGGATGGAGTTTCCCGTCGCTTTCAATGAAAATCTTCCCGTGTCCCCTACTCCCGCCATTTCCACAGCAATCAAAATTCTGACTCCGACGGCTGACAGCGTTGTAGATGTACCAGCTACCACAGTCACTGTGCAATTTCCCGTTGGCAGCCAGGTGGAATTGCGGGTAAATGGCGTGTTGGTAGACTCTTCTTTGGTGGGGCGGACGGAAAGTGACGCTACCACCAACTTATTAACGCAGACATGGTATGGTGTCTCGTTAAAAGAAGGTAAAAATACCATCTCTGCACAAGTAGTTGGAGCAAAAGAATCCCCTGTAACGGTGCAAGTCGCAGTCCGGGGAGCGCCACAGCAACTAACCTTAGAAACTGTTGAGTCTCGTATCCCGGCAGATGGGCGTTCCACAGCGACAATTCGGGGTCAACTCATCGATGCAGGTGGCAATCGCTCTAATCGTGATGCTGTTGTCACTTTGATACCTACTGCTGGGGAGTTTGTCGGGAAAGACTTTAAACCCGATGAACCCGGATTTCAAGTGGAGGCGAAAGCGGGGCAATTTACAGCTACGTTGCGATCGCAACTCAAAGCCGAAACTGTCCGAATTCGGGCGATCGCTAATAATTTAGAAGCCTTTACCCAACTACAATTTGAAACGGCACTGCGTCCGAGTTTGGTGACAGGGGTAATAGATTTACGTTTGGGCGCTAGAGGTACAAATTATTACGGCAATTTCCGTGATTTCCTCCCTCCTGACAAAGACAACGGAACGCAATTAGATTTCCACTCAGCAGTATTTGCCACTGGTGCGATCGGGGAATGGTTATTTACAGGCGCATATAACAGTTCTCGTAGCCTCAATGAAGATTGCAACTGCGATAATCGCCTATTTAGAACTTACCAATTCAGTGAGCAAAATTATCCTGTCTATGGCGATAGCTCGAAAGTTGATGTTGTCGCTCCTTCCATTGACAGCGTATATCTGCGTTTGGAGCGCTCAACTGGTATCCCCGGATCTTCCCCTGATTATGCCATGTGGGGTGACTACAACACAGAAGAATTTGCGCGGCGATCGCAGCAATTTACTTCTATCACCCGTCAACTCCACGGTTTTAAAGCTAACTACAATTTAGGGAACTTACAAATTACAGGTTTGTATGGCAACCATTTAGAAGGGTTTCAACGGGATACCATTGCTCCTGATGGCACTAGTGGTTATTACTTCCTATCTCGCAGAATACTACAACCAGGTAGCGAAAATGTCTTTATCGAATTAGAAGAACTCAATCGTCCTGGAACTGTATTAGAACGCAAACAGCTTAACCGAGGCCCAGACTACGAAATCGACTACGATCGCGGTACTTTATTATTCCGCGAACCCATCCTCCGCACCGATATCGATCAAGTCGGACAAGTATTGGTACGCCGGATTGTTGTTAGCTATCAATATGACAGCGAAGATTCTGATAGCAATATCTATGCTGGTCGTTTGCAATATAACCTTTCCCGCAAACTTAACTCCGAAAGCTGGATTGGAGCAACTTATGTCCAAGAAAATCAGGGAGTGCGTGACTTTCAACTCTACGGTGCAGATGCGCTGATTTCTTTAGGCGATCGGGGTAGGTTGATCGCAGAATATGCCCATTCCACTAATGATTCTGACGTTGTGGGAAAGGTTAGCGGTGATGCCTACCGATTAGAAGCTGAGGGACAGATTGCTAATGGAATTCAAGGTCGTGCTTATTATCGCTTTGCCGATACAGGTTTTGCCAATAATGCTACTATCAGCTTTGTCCCAGGACAAACTCGTTATGGAGCGCAGGTTACAGCTAAACTGGCCTCAAGTACCAATGTCAGAGTGCAATATGACCACGAAGACAATTTTGGGATTGCTCCCCAACCGCTAGATACCTTTGAAGAACTGTTTACACCGCGTTCTGAAGCGATACCTGGGAGTAAAGTCGATAATTCGCTGACGACAATTTCCGCCGGGATTCAACAACGCCTGGGTAAAGCTACTATTGATGTGGATTGGATTCATCGTCATCGAGAAGACCGCATCCCCGACAGCGCCCTAAGTAGTACTTCTGATCAGCTGCGATCGCGTTTTTCAGTTCCGATTGCGAAAAACCTGACTTTTCAGGCGCAAAATGAATTAAGTTTATCTTCCCAAAAAGATACTGTTTACCCAGACCGTACCATTTTCGGATTAAATTGGGCAGCAATTCCTGGTGTGAATATCAGTCTGGCCCAACAGTTTTACACTAGCGGTCAATATTCGGGTAATGCCATCACCAGTTTGAGTGTTAACGGTGAACATAAACTCGGATCAAATACTACTTTGACCGGTCGTTACTCAATTTTGGGTGGTGCGAATGAAATGACTACTCAAGGAGCAATTGGTCTAAAGAACCGCTGGACTATTGCTCATGGATTGCGGCTGAATGTTGCTTACGAACACGTATTTGGCAACTTCTTCGGACGGACTGGAGCAGGTCAACAATATGCCCAACCCTTCGCTTTTGGTCAATCAGCATCTGCGATCGGATTTGATGGTGGCGATAGCTACAGCGTAGGGCTGGAATACTCTGATAATCCACAGTTTCAAGCCAGCGCCCGTTATGAACATCGTTCTTCTTCTAGTGGTAGCAATACAGTAATTAGCGCAGGTGCTACGGGTAAAATTTCTCCGGCTCTTACAGCCTTGGTACGTTATCAACAAGCTGGTTCTTCCAATCAAAAACTTTCAGGATTGGGAGATACTGCTAACCTGAAGCTGGGTTTAGCTTACCGCGACCCCAATAGCGATAAATTTAATGCCTTATTGCGTTATGAATATCGCAAAAATCCATCAACCATCCCTGACACCATCCTGTTAGGAAGTGGTACAGGTTCCCAAGACCATACCTTTGCTTTAGAAGCTATTTACGCTCCTAACTGGCAATGGGAATTCTACGGTAAGTATGCCTTGCGTAACAGTACTTCTTATATAGCCAGTGATTTAGCTGGTACTAGCACAGTAAATCTGGCCCAATTACGCGCTACCTATCGTTTGGGATATAGCTGGGATTTGGTGGGTGAGGCTCGTGTAATTAGTCAGTCTAGCTACAGCGAAACAGGGTTTGTTGTGGAAACAGGCTACTACCTCACGCCTAACCTGCGCGTTTCGGCTGGATATGTGTTTGGTAAAGTTGACGATCAGGATTTTTCTGGCACACGTTCTGCGGGAGGTGCGTATTTGGGCTTTACGGTTAAGCTCAATGAATTGTTTGACGGTTTTGGACAACAAAAACCTGTTTCACGCCAGCAACAGCAGCAGCCTAAAACAGAGGCCCAGGTGAAAACAGAGACGCGCCACGGCGCGTCTCTACAAGGGGCAGATTTGGAATTGTAATTATGACTAAACCAAAATTTCAGGGCAGATATCGAGTAGAATCCACACGTTTACAAAATCGTAATTATGCTGCTAACGGTTCTTATTTTGTGACAATTTGTACAAGCGATCGCTTGCATTTTTTTGGAGATGTGATTACAGGGAATATGCAATTATCAACAATTGGAGAAATAGCCCAACAATTCTGGGCAGAAATTCCAAATCATTTTGCCTACACCTACACAGATATTTATGTCGTCATGCCCAATCACGTACACGGCATTATTGTGATCGACCGTCCCACAAATGTAGAGACGCGCCATGGCGCGTCTCTACCCGATGATGAATTTAACAAATTTTCTCCGTTAAAACGGAATTCATTACAAGCAATTATTAATGCCTATAAATCTTCTGTCACCCGTTGGTGCAGAAAAAATGGTTATGAAGATTTTGCTTGGCAGCCTCGATTTTATGACCACATCATTCGCGCCGACGGTTCTTTAGACCGAATTCGAGAATACATCATTAATAATCCCATCAAATGGGACAAAGACAAAAATAACCCTACAAATTTATGGATGTGATGTTTATACCCACAATGTAGAGACGTTGCAGTGCAACGTCTCTACAAATCGTCAATTTATAGCCAAGATTTATTAAATTAAAAATGAAATATTTCTTTAACTTTTAAAAGCGATCGCCACAGTAAATCTGAATACAGATGGTAGATTATCGATGATTTTGGGCAAGCTAAAGACTGGAGCTTTATTTGAGGTGAATCAGCCCTCATTGATGATTAGGGTTAAGGCGATTGGCATTTTGTAAAGGTTATTTTATGGTGATTTACTAATGAAGAATTTATGGCAAAATTTTAATATTTTTGGCTGGGGGCTGATCAGTGCGACATTAGTACTTCAACCTACGTCAGTGCAGGCTCAATATATCCAGCGATAATCTACCATC
>NZ_JAIVFR010000055.1 GCF_020829685.1 Nostoc sp. CHAB 5715
TAATCTCAGCACCAGTAGCCCCAACAAAAGAAGAAAATATTCTCTGGCGGCACAATAAACTAATAAAAGAATTGGAGGATATTTACCTCAAAACATCTAATCCTAGTCTAAAGCTATACAATCTCAACCTACTAGCGAATGAACACCCTGAAATAAAAGGAGGTATCAAAGCACTTGAGGATATTTACATAAAATCTCTGTGTGCCACAGTTGAGCCACGCAAAACCTTAGATGAGCTTGAAGAGGAAGTAGGTACAGAAGGCAGAAAATGGCTTTTGGGCGGAATAATCGCCCAAGCAACCACCGCACTAGTAATTGCTGATGGCGGGGTTGGCAAAACCAAGTGGCTTTACGATTTACTCCACTGCATAGCCTCCGGCAAAAACTGGAATGGCTTTCCTGCCACCGCCGACGGTCGCCGCGTTCTTATTTACCAGGGCGATGAGTCAAAGAACGATATGCTTCAGGCTTTAAATAAGCGTGGTTTCAAGCCAGGAACAGAAGTTCGCAAAAGGACAGCAGTTCGTTTTGGTTGGAATACAGACGCGATGCCGATTTTGTACGAAGACGCTGCTGAATTTAAACCCGCCATCATAATGATTGACTCGCTGACCTTCGTTAATCGCCACTCGCTTTATGACGAGAACAGGACAGAATATTCCCGCCCCGTCCTGGAGCTAAACAGGTTCGCGGCAGAAACAGGGATAACCGTCGTCATCGTTCACCACACCAACAAAAACGGACAAGCCAGGGGGACGACAGCCGTTAGAAACGCCGTCTCCGAAGTCATCAAATTGGAGAAAGACACCAACCCTAACGCCAACCCCCAAGAGAAAATTCTCACCATTGAAAAATCGCGATCGCGCCGCTTCCCCGCAAGCTATCGCCTATTTTTCAACGAAGAGGACTTTAGCTTCTCTCTGTTAGAGGAAGTAGGTCTTGAGTTAGGCTCCCCAGATACGTCTACTAAAGACCAGATCGTTAAATTCTTACAAGAACACGCCAACGTTAAATTTGAGTCCGAAGAGGTAGCCCACGAGATCAACGCTACACCCGGCAATGCTCGGCGATGTTTATACCAGCTGGCCAGAGACGGAATGGTAAACCTTGACGAGAAAACGGCTAGCGGCACAGCGAAGCTGTATTACATCGCGCGAGAACCCGAAAATTGTAGTACAGAAAAACCTTTACAAACTGCAACAGTAACACCATCTCCGAGGATCACCTCTGAAAATGACTCAAGTGCTTGTCAGTCCGAAGTAATCAGCGAGTCATCCGAGATGTATAAAAACGATGGATCACCTGATGATCACCTTGGATCACCTTCTTATGATCACCTTTGTAAAGCAACTCAAACGGATACACAGCAACATTCTTTAGAGAATGTAAAGCAAGGTGATCATCTAAGTGTGCCTGAAATCGCAAAAAAACCAGAATTGGAGATTGAAGAAAAACCGCGCCAAAACGATGATCAGATGATCACCTCTCTTCACAATTCTCAAGATGATTGCTCTGTAAGCGTTGCAAATTGTAACGAAGGTGATCCATCAAGGCGATCGCAAGGTGATCACGAGGTGATCCAATGCGATAGCGATCGCCTTGATGACAGCAGTCATATACTACAAGCCACAGAACAGGAATTACCCATCCTGCCTCTAATTAAGGAGAAAGCTAGCTACTGGAGTCTGTCACAGAAACGAGAGGTAAAGGTATTCCAAATTTTTGACACTTTATCCGAGGTCAGCTGCCAAGTTCCCCAACGAGGACGGATCGGACTACCCTTTACAGACTTGCGATGCAGTGAACAATCCCCCAGGAGTGATTTAAGTGTTGGTGACAAAGTAGTAATTCTGGAGGGCAAGTATCAAGAAACCTTTGCTACCATCACCACCATTAGAGCCGATGGTATCTGGTTGAGGTGCGACGATCGCAAAAAACGACTTGCAAGAGCTTACTTTCCCCATCAACTGGCAAAAGTCTGACATTATAATTCAGCAGAGTCTGATCGACAAGTTGCCGCCGCAGGCATCGATGTTTAACGCGGCTGGATTCTCCTGCACCAGCTTTTGGAATTTCCGTAGCTCATCCCAGGTGCGGGTGTTGGTGTCAAGTTGCTTGGAGTTCTGGTTAGGGTGGTAGTTTTGACGTTTGTATTCGATGTAGCGCTCAATCGCCTTGAGGATTATTTCTGCTGTATTGACCTGAACTACCCCCCGGATTTATCCGTGGGGTAGTTCAGGTCAATGTATCACAAAGGCATGAAAAATGCGATCGCTCGATAAGAACTGCGTGAGCGCAAGAAGCTTGACCCGGACGCGCTCGGTGTCAGTAATATTGCTGTGGCTATTTTTTAGCAAAGTTAGAAATATAGTGAAATTCCCCAACATGAGCGAAATTATGCTTGTTTCAAATGTGGTACCTGATTATGTTTTTCTAGAGGATGTGGTCGCCTTGCATCCTGAACCAAGGCTAATCGACCAAGAAGCCAACGCCAAACAAGACAAGTCCGATCAAGAAATCCAAAAACTTTTGTCCAAATTAACTAATGCATTTTCGGCAGGGATTAACTTCTTTACTAGCTATTGAAAACTGTTCCATAAAAGGCGATTGGTGTACCTGTCCTGTAGAAGCGATCGCCTTTTGCTCATAGAATATCTGCTTGCTAAAATCTTGATAAAAATTAACAATTAAATAATTAAGTATATCTGCGGTTTCACAGTAAACAGATTTCTGGTTCAAGTTCTTGTTTTACCTGATGGCGTGCTTCGTAGCTGTTACCCTCTCAATATTTACAACAGGACTATTCCCGCATCTTTGGTATAGCAAGACTTCCAGTAGGTAAAATCACTTCCGCATTTATATAAAAGTAGAACATTTACAGAAATTTGATTAAGCCATACAACGGATTTATTCAAGTCTTTAGGTAATCCGTGTAAATGGTACTTGAAATTTTCGTAATGAAACAAAAATTGTGTGTAACGCTTGACCCCAACTCAGGACAGAGTGTAATACCAATTTTTAATTATATCCCCTATGCCAAAGCGGGGTACAGATTGGTGGATGAATACTTAGAAATTGAAAATTTAAAAGCAGTCGCTTGGATATATTCACTTCCTCCGGTTGAATTTCCAGTATTCGAGTTAGAGGATACTGAAAGCAAGCAACTATTGACAGCCATTAATCTTGAGTGGAAATCCGCAAGAATTCAGCTTGATGTGATGTGTCAAATCGACGGTACACTTAATTGGCAAAGAATAGCAGCTTATTCATTATTAAATAGCGACCCTTATCCATACAGAGAATATTCACTAGGAAGCCATGCACTAGGTAATAATTCAATGATTGGATTACAGATAAGAAATGTGGGTTATGGACTGCTACAGAATAGTGTAAAAGGACAAGACAAACTGACAGCCTATGCTGACCTAAAGCGTATTATTACTATTGAAAAATTAATTGATACTTCTGTTAAAATAGCCAATAATATCACTACAATTGCAGCAACAATAGTAAATAGTAACCCTAACAGAAAAGGAATTACTTTCTTTAATTCAAGCAATAAAAATATTTTTATAGATTCTGTTAGTGGTGTTTCAGTTACAAGTTATTCGGTAAAAATGGAGCCGGGAGATTATTATGAAGCTCCAAACCCACTATACACAGGCGCTTATTACGGAATTGTAGAAAATGGAAGTACTGCAATAGACATTAGGGAGTTTTTGTAGATGCTTTCAAACAAACCACTAACACATAAACCACCTCGTAAAGGAAAGAAACCAGGTGAACCTTTTACGACTTATGAACCAGAAGAACCCCAGGAATCTTTAGTACCTATTGGTGGGGATTTTTACGCCACACCTGACACTCCAGCTGACCCTACAGATTGTGATAGATATCCTGACAGTCCTTGGTGTGGCGGTAATCCTATTGATTTAGAAAATCCTGTCTCACTTAATATTGATATCGTGCAGGATGATTGTAATTTTGGTGTTCAACTTAGTGGAACATTTGCGTTTATCAAATTGCCTCCATTTCAGATTGTTTATCGTAATCCAGATTGCAGTATCCCGCCATACACGCCACCACCGCCAGAGCCATTGAAACTAATAGAATATGATGAGCTGCCTATTATTCCTGATGAAATATGTGGCGATAGGACATTGTTTTTGATTTGCAGTGAAACGGCGCTGGAATATTCAGACGGTAGGAGTGTTTCTTACATTGACGTTGGCGGCGTGTGGGTGTCGGATAAAATAAACGTTTCCATTATTTCGGTTAGGTTTCCTAAAGAGCTACAAGAAACAAACTTGGTTGTAGCCAATATTAAGGTATTGGTAAAAAAAACTTATAGCGCCCAATACGGGCAAAGCACTGACGTAGGCACTGATTATTCCGAGCGTTTTTACGAATATCAGGTCAGGAGTGATGATCGCCTTGAGTCTCCGAGCAACATGATAAGAGTTGCTATCTATGGCGATCGCTTCGGTAATTTCAGCGCCAGCGCCTTACTGTATGCAAGTTTTTCACGAGATGTAGTCGTCGCAAATGCAACCAGTCAAGCGGGAATTATCCGTACTGTAGGGTTTAGGACAGAAAGGATTATAACAGATGTAACTTCCAATACAACTAGTGCTAGTCTAGAGACCCCATATAATTCATATGCAATAGTGGTTGAAGATGATCCAACAAGTCCGACCACTTATATAGCAACATGGACGCAAACGGATATAACTGAAAAGCGGTATTTAATTCAAGCATTTTGTGAAGATACATATGATATATTTCCACCACCTCCTCCGCCACCAAAAGAATGTGATTGTATGAGTTGTTGCCCCAAAATTGATGATACTCTTTTAAAGTTGATTCTCAAAAGAATAGGAAAACCTGAGAAGGTGACTATTTTTGATGAAAATTTGGAAAGAAAAGGAACTCAAAAAGCAGATAAAACCCCGCAAAGCTTAAATCAATACTTAAAGCTGGCAATTCAACGAGTAGAAATTGTTAACAGATTGCTGGGAATAGACAACTATCCGATGACTGTACCCGATACGATGATAACGCCTTTTCAAGAGGGAGTATTTGCTAAAGTTTTCAAATTCATAGATGGTAAAAAGAAACGAAAAATTAATTCTGTTACGGAGTTAATTGCTTGGATGTCTGAACAAGATTCAGCCGTGTTAGGCGAATTCCACCAAGTAATTCAGTTTGAAACCGAGGATAAAAAGCAATCTTCAGTTGTGCTTCCCAATGTTGCAGAGGCACTTAAGGAATTGGTACTCCTGGCTTCACAAATGGCAAGACAGAATAATACTCAAACAGAACTAATCTTTAAGATTGCAGCCGAAATTGTGGCGACGCGGGCTGTTGCAACTAAAGGAACTGCAATTGCCCAAGATATCCAAGATTATTTGGATTATCCCACCGAGACAAAAACGACTACAATTCCTTCTAGTATTTCTCTGCCAAAGCTAAGCACTAATAAAGAAGGGATACCTATAGCAACTTCTAAAACTGAAAACCACAAGAACTTTTTAAAACCGGGAGAAATAAAAATTGTTTATGAAGACTGGAACGGGAACAATTCACTTCATGACCAACTATTAGATTTACTCCAACTAGCTTCCATGTTAAGAGCGATTTATTTTCAAAGGACAGATAAATAATGAAAAAAGATAACGGTAAAACTTTGTCTAAGTTAACTAAACAAGTTAATCAAACTATTGAAATATCTGATGTTTTAGCAGGCAAAAAGCCTATAGGTGGCAAATTAGGTAAAAAATTAGAAAAATTACAAGAGGAGGAAACAAGTCTAAGTAAAGGAAAAAAAATCAGAAACGATAAATTTAAGCCTTTTGACAAATATTTAGAAAGGATGGAGCTAATTGCCAATGGTGGCGATTTAACAGATAAAAGAATTAAGATTGAACGAGCTTTAATTTTAGATCCGAAAAACCCAGATAAATTACTTTAGTTATGCCACTTCCTATAGAACTTGACAAAGCCCTCTCTTTCGGTCGGAAAGCTTCCATTAGTCTTTTGGAAATCTTCAACCCAGGTTTTGGTTTTTTAGCGAGAACTGCTGATACGGCATCCGATATTGAACAACGGCTGACTGTATCTCAGAAACAATCAACTTTTGGCAAAGCTGTAACTTTTATTAAAAATTTCACTTTAGGTTCTCTAGCCGCTGCGGTCGGAGGAGCAGTTATTGTTGGTGCAGGAGTTGCTTTAGCAGGATTAGCCAGTTTAGGAACTGTTGGTGCTTTATCAGCAAGTTTTATTGGCGCGGGGATGGCAGCGTTTTCGCTGACTCAGCTAGTTTCAATTGTTGCGAGTACTAGTAACTTCGTATTGAATTTTGATATCAACCAAACGGATGAGCAATTGGATCAGTTATTAGCTCAAAAGATTGAAGGATTCTATGGACTCTTGGGAAATGTAGTCGGGGAAAGCATGGGGTATCTAGTTTGTGGTGCGATTCCCGGTGCTATTTCCTTTGCCTTCAATCCAGCGGTCGGCGCCGCGATTATGCGGGATTTAGATGATGATGCCAGGAGCGAAATCTTGGGACAGGTGAATGTGATTGCTAGAACCGCCTTTCAGACGATGATCAACGCTGAACTCGCCAATAGGTTTAAATCTAGCCGAAGATTTTTAAAAAAGAATCCTGACAACGGTTTCGCAAAAATGGTCAAGTCAATTATTGGAGAAGAAAATTTTAAGAAGTGGGGAGATTCTAACAATTCCAGCTTCACCATCCATCAAGACATTATTGAAAAACGAATTGAGGCGATACCTGATAAAGGAAAAAGACAATTTTTAGAAGAAGCTTTGGAAGGTTTCGCTGATAGCTGCTTAGAATCTGGTTACATTGTTGCTAGTAACTTAGATAGTCAGTTAGCGGCTCAAGCGTTAATGAGGCAATCTGTTCTCGGACGCTCAACTGATGTTAGCATCAGTTTTACTTAATCATTATCATCCTTGGCACTTCCACGCACTCTTAAAGCTTCTTTAATTAAAGCTTTAGTGTTGGGTGGCTCCTGTGTTACCCATAAAGGAATTTTTTTAGTTGTTTTGCGTTTAAAATCACCAGCTAACTGCCCCTTTACACCCTTTGTCCGTACCTCGCGTTCGGCTTCTACAAGTATCTTCTCATTGTTTATTACTGTAAAATAGATTGGGTAAACTCGCGTTGTCTCTTTGTATAGTAGTTTGTTGGTAGCCCGTCGCCCAGTCTTTTTTTCTTCAGTTACAGATAAAGTTAGAATTTTAGCTTTTGACAGGCTAACCAAATCTGTTATCCTCTCTTCTGCTTCTTTCTCGCTCCCAGCATATATCTGCATTTGACGGCGGTTAGACAGATTAGCAGTAGCCAGAAACCTTCCCCAATTGTAGCCATTTGCACCCCCTGCGACTTCTTTTATATTTTTCCAACTGAGCTTTCTAACATCAATATCTGGGATGTTGCAATATGGTCTTAATTGCTTTCCCCCTTGCGGAAAAGTAAAGGGAGGCTCTTTATTAGGATGAAAAAAAATTGTTACCTTAACTATTTGGGGTTCTGCCAAAACTCTTTCTTGTAAGGGCATTGCTACAATATCGCCAATATCTCTATTTTCTATTAACTGGCGAATCCCTATTAGTAAAGTAATGATAGGCTTTAAACTTTCTTCAGTGCCAGATAAAATAATATTTTCGCCGCTCATAGTAGAGACTCAACTTGAAGTCTCACTATTATACTTTCAATATTTATATATTGTTTTCGGGAATAAATAATTTTTTTAGCCCCGACATCTAATAATCCACTATTTTCAGGATAATGCCTAATTTCTTGCTGAGGCTTAGGATAAAGTCTAAATGATGGAGAGACTGTATTGTTTACACTAGGATAATAAAATCGAGCAATTGCATAAGACTTATACTTTTCCGAGTCTTCCCATTCTGCTAAATCATAAAGATAAGTAAATCGTAATTTTTTAGCATCAACGCTAGTGACTGGGAATATCTGCCAGTCTGTGGTTAAGGTAATTATCCCTAAATTATCCCAAGTGCCTAAGCTATCCGTAACTTGGGGCATATCTAATATTTGTAAACTTTAATTAAAGCTTCTTCTAAATTCTTTTCAATTTCTTCAATATAGTCGTCCATCGAGAGAATAGAAGGCTCTACTGTTTCTAATAAATCTTCAATGTCTATTGACCCATCCAGCATTTTTTTTGTAGCTTCAGACACTTTTTCTGCATCAGACATTAATGCTTCAAATTCGGCATCATTATTACAAACAGGAATAAGTAAATAAAAACATTTACCCATTTCTTTGTATACTTTAGGGTCAATAATTGGTAACATTTTATGCAGGAGGAGAAGCTAGATCCGGCTTGCCAACCTTAAATACTTCTGGTTCATAGGAAATAGAAGCAACGCCTGGTTGAGTTTTTAGAAAAACTGATAAACTTTTACGGACGTCTTCCGCATCCACTTTATCAAGGACTGATTCTGTTGCATCAGTTTTTGCGTCTTTGACTGCTGTTACTGTCCGTCCAAAAGGAATCGAATAAGTAACGCCAGCAGTCCGAGTATATTCTTTCTTCGTTACTCCTGAAATTGGCGTAGTTTTTGTATCCGAAGTTTTCTTAAATACTCTTAAAACCGCTGGATAAAAATTTTCAGATTGCTCGGTGCCACCAGTAATAGGTTCATATCCTACCTTGGCATCTGTTAAGTTTAAGCTGGCTCTCCCGGCGTTTGAGTAAGCAGTAATGGGAGCTGCATACCTGGTTGGAGTACTATCTTCAGGGGTTGTACCAAAAGGTATAATCGCAAATCCATAGCGTTTGCGTTCAGCTGTTGTTAATTTTTTTGTAACTTCAATTTTATTGATTCCTTTTTTGAAATCAATGTAACCTGCTAGCCGACTACCTGGGGCAGCTGTTCCCCCACTCTCCCGGAATTGTCTTTCTAAATCCGAAAACCGTCGTCTACGACGTGGCATAGTTTTATCCAAATATTAATCTATGTTCACAATAACTAGTAGTTTGTTGATTTTACAAGTAGCTTGTATTTGGTATTACCCTTAGGGTATGCATATTCTCTATTTAGTCTTTTACACTTGTCATTACCAAAATGGTAGCTATAACAGTAGGAACAGGCGCAACTTTTAAGTCAGGAACAGCTGAAGGACATTTACTAGAGATTAGTACTTATTTGCAAATTCAAGAGAAAAACTTAGCCAGTAATTCTACTGGGAAAGACTTTATTCAAGTTACCTACAATCTTAACGACATGGTTACAGGAATCAGCTTCTCAATTCCTGCTGATCAATCAATTGGTAGTAGTGGGCAAATTCTTACAAATGCGAGCGATTACCTTCAGGGAATAACTTTTACACCTGGTTCGGGTGGGACTTTTAAATCAACTACCCTTTCGCAATATTTTCTAGAAGTAATAACTTATCTACAAATAAAGGAGAACGCGAACGCTAGTAACCCACAATTGGTAAACAATATTTCATCCAGTTATGCTGGAGATGAAAAGCTAGTTTCTGGTACTATCAGTTTGCCAATATTAGTTAGCTTTGATGACACAGGACATCCCATAATTTCTGCAATAGAATATTTATTGTGAATTCTAATTTGGAAATATTCGCCAGTAATTTGATTTTTAAACTAGAAAGTAATCTGGTTAAAATTAAAAGTAAAATTGACACCTTGGCTTAGGGAGTAAAAATCAAAAGCATGAAATTTGATGTTGGTATATTGAGCTTTTTACTAGCTTTTATTGGGGCAACATCTGGTTGGGTTGCTTGGTGGTTCAAAAAACGTCAGGAAATCATTCAAAAAGCTGTAGCATTAGCTGAAAAAGAACTCAACGATAAACGAGATTTTAATCACCTTGTTAGGAATCAAGAAGAAATCTCTAAAAATATCACTTATGGCTTCAAAGATATAGAGAATCAAATGGTGCAGCAAAATAATGAAATCAGAGAAATTAAAGCGTATCTAATCCGCAATCGAAACGCTGACAAAGAAAATTAACACGTCTTTTTTGGAACTATGGGACTATTTAGAAAGCAAATAAGAATTCAGGTTCCTTCAGCTATTCCAAATTTAGTAAAAACTACAGCAGATGCTAGCGATTATCTGTTGATGATTGATAATGAGGGAATACCCTATAAAATTACTAAAGCTAATTTACTTGCAGGTTTATCTAGTGGCGGTAGCAGTGGCGGAAGTAGTGGAGGAACTGAAATCAAGTTAGTTGGTACGCCTTTTGGGGCTTCACCTTCTTACTATGTGGGGCACGAATTTGACAAAGCCTTTGACGGAAACATATCAATTTTCTATGACTACGCTTATCCTAGTGGCGGATATTGTGGGCTTGATTTAGGAGCCACAAACACTAAAAAACTTGCAAAAATTCGTGTGTATCCAAGACAAGACTCCGGCGTTCACACACGCTCAGGGGGGGCAAGGATACAAGGCTCTAACAGCAGCGAAACAACAGGGTATGTTGACTTATTTACTTTTCCTGCCACGCCTAATACAGGTGTTTGGTATGAAGGAAGTGTTCAGATCACCGCGACTTATAGATATATTCGTTATTATGCGGTAGATGGAGCGTATTGCAGTGTTGCTGAAGTGGAATTTTATGGGGTTTAGTTTTGGTAACTTTGGGGATTCCTTTTATATTTCTTTTAGCCTATACGGCCTATGCTAGCGATGGGTGGTCCCCATCACGAACAGCAGAAGAAGAGTTGTGGGCAAGGTCTGCCCGTCATCCCAATGAGTAGCATTTGAGTAGCGCGATCGCAAGCAGCGATCGCTACAAATGCAACTAAAGATGGTGCTTTTAAGTAGCAAATGAGTAGCATTTTGAAAAACAGAGGTTAAAATCCTTGCTAATCAGCGATTACCTAATGCTTTATTTGAAGCTTGGCAAAAAGGTAAAAATGCGATGGAAGAACGGATGAGGACGATTGACAAACACTTTGCACACCATACAATCGACTTGCAGCGTCCATACCTTAATCCCAGTTCTAAGGATATATATAAGCCAATACACTTGGGTTAAGGCTAAAACTCTTTGTCAAAGTCAATTTTTTTAACTAGTAGTGCGTCAAGTTTAAACTCAGGACTTACGCAACTGTCACAACCAAAGCGAATGGGAAGGGGTATGAAACGGTGGCGCTTCAGTAGCGTAGTGGTTTCTGTGTGAGGTTGGGGAGGAAATGAATGGGGTGTATCAAGCGCAGGCGATCGCTCGCCCGTAATGGAGTGTTCGAGATCCTACAATAGGAGAAAATAACTTTGGGTGTTTCTAACAACGATCATCACTTGAGCAGGCACCGGTGTGATTAAATGAGTCAAATGATTAATTAAAATTATGAAATTTACTAAACTTGACTACTGCCAATACTTAATTAGCAGTCAAATTAATTATACTTTGACAAATTTAGCCGACCATTTAGAAACTATTAGTCATGATAAGATTAACAGTTATTTGAGGAAAGAAAAGTTAACTCCTCGATTACTTTGGGATAATGTTAAAGAGATAATTCCAATTAACGCTCAAGCTTATATCATTTTTGATGACACAGTTTTAGATAAAAGGTATAGTGAGGAAATTGAATTAGTCCGAAGACAATATAGTGGAAACGAACACCGTGTATTGCGGGGGATAGGATTAATTAATTGTGTTTATGTCAATTCAGAAACTGGTCAATTTTGGGTAATTGATTACCGTATTTATGACCCTGATGGAGACGGGAAAAGTAAATTAGACCATGTAATTGAGATGCTTCAAGCTCTTGTCTATCATAAGATGTTGCCTTTCAGCACAGTTTTGATGGACAGTTGGTATGCGACCACAAAAGTGATGCAATATATTGATAATTTGGGTAAGTATTATTATTGCCCTTTAAAGAAAAATCGTCTGGTAGACGATACAGCAGGTCAAAAAAATTACCAAGCCATTGAAGCTCTACATTGGAGTCAAACAGAACTTGACAAAGGTAAGATTATTAAGATAAAAAGTTTTTACAAGCATAAAAAAGTGAAACTGTTCCGGGTAATTGTCTCTACCGACAAAACGGAATTCATAGTCACCAATGATTTCACTCAAGATTCTACGGATATTGTACAACAGGTGTGTAATATTCGTTGGAAAATTGAAGAGTTTCACAGAGAATTAAAACAATTAACTGGCATTGAATCTTGCCAGTGTCGCAAAGCTCGTATCCAGAGAAATCATATCGGCGCTTGCATGTTGGTCTGGCTTAGGCTTAAAGACTTAGCGTATAAAACAGGTCAAACTATTTATCAATTAAAGTACGGATTACTCTCAAATTATCTCATTCAACAATTGAAACGTCCTGTCCTTCCCATGTTTTTGGTCTAGCTCTTTCGACGCGAGCGCCTGTGCCAGTTGCGTAAGTCCTGTCCTTATTCCCTACTCCGTACAGACGCGATTAATCGCGTCTCTACCCACTCCCCGCCTACGTAAATAATTTCAAAAATCAAATACGATTCCTATAACATACTTGCGTGATTTTTGAACCAGACAACTTACAACCCACCGAATTTGTTAATAATTGAGAAGTTTATTACACTTTTTGTATAGAAAAAAGATAGTTAAGTAGTATAGCTAGATGCAAAAATTGAAATTTGCAAGAGCTTTAACCAACTCGTTCTATTAAACAGGAGTAAATATGGAAGTTGAACCCAACGACGGTTTTGGCACTGCCACTTTCACAGGTGTAGGCTTAGGATTCCTACAGGGTTTACCAGACCCTGGATTTGCTTTCTATGCATCTTATGGGAACTATATTGCTTCTGGAGACAACGACTACCACTACTTCTATGCTCAAAGGGGAAATACAATTTCCATTAACACCTCTGGTAGAGGCTCCTACGCTGATGATGTGGACACGACCATAACACTCTTTAATCAGTACTACACACAAGTAGGCTTTGATAACAATAGTGGTAGCGGACTTAACAGTTCATTGACCTACATTGCACCATTATCTGGCTACTACTACTTTAATGTAGCGGGATATTTGGGTGATACAGGGAATTACGATATTACCGTGAATTTGACGATTTAAAGTAAATGTGTTAACGGCTTTGTTGCATAATTAGTCCGATTTCTCGTCGCAAAGTCTTGCTACATAAGCCTTTCTCAAGAAGATTATCTAATTGACGATAATTGCTGTGCAAGGGTTTGAGGTATTCATGCAACAAAGCCTGTGTTAACACTTAGAGGAGGTCTGAAAAAAAGCCTCCACTGTTACTACTAACATAAGTTGCTAGTTAGTGTCCCTAAACGGTATTATTGTGATACAAAAATCTAAGTTTTAAGTACTGCTAAATACCAAAAATTTAAGTTTTGTACTTAATAAAAGGCACTTTTGATAAGTAGCAACTTGGCTTACTAAGATACAACGTTGGGTTAAGGAACGAAACGCAACACCAAGAATCCTCGATTTTGTTGGGTTTCACTTTGTTCAACCCAACCTACAAATATTTTATTTTTTCAGAGTAATAAAAGAGCGTTAAATAAGTAGGTGAATACGAAAAAACCAAACTATATAAAGATAAATAAATAAATACGGAGAATAAATCTATCGAGGTAATTTAAATATGGGCGCTCGTTTAAGGGTATTCCTCACTCGTGAGCAAGACAAAACTTTTATTCCAGGAGAATACTTTAATATGAAGCGATTGACATTGTGTGCTTCGTTGTTAGCTATTGTTGGATAGCAAATTGACCTGATTATGCATTTTTCTTACGCATTACTTTTAAGAATATTTTGACTACTTTCTTCCACGTCATCCTCAACGGTATAAATCATAAATTATCTATTATCCCCGTCGCCAAATCTTGATAGTATCATCATCACCACCGCTAACTAGGGTTTGACCATCGGGAC
>NZ_JAIVFR010000560.1 GCF_020829685.1 Nostoc sp. CHAB 5715
CGGACGCAGGAACTGGTAGCCAGATTCCTCGAATTTATCCAAGTTGACTTTGGCAACAAAGAATTTCATTGAGGAACGAATATATGGCTGAAGTAACTGTTTCGCCCCTTGAGGGATTTTGTAGCCATTTTGTGTCAGCCAAGTTTCCAGTCCGCCAGATTCTTTTGCACTGAGGATCACGATGTCGTATTCGCCGACGTTGAAACGCGCTTCTACCGTCACACCCAAACTGCGATCGCTTATCTGAGGTGCCGCCTTATCTACTCCTGCTGTTGAGAAATTTAAGAAGTTTCTATTAAATAGTGGTAGTGGGGCACAAGGATCTGGGTCAAAATATTCCACTAATCGCGGCGCACTAAAAGCATCTAGGCGCTCGATAATGTTGGGTAGAGCAACGCGAACTTGGTCTTTTTGCAACACCGTTGGCACTGGTACTACGATCGCAAAATCTTTGACTTCGCCTTGAAAGTCGTTGGCCATTGTTAGGACGGTGCGATCGCCATTCCGTGCTATCACCACCTGAGAAGCTTTGTTATACAGCTTCGTATCAGCTTTAGCTACATAAAATCCACAAAATGCCCAAGCTGCCGGTGCAAAGCAAAATACTGCGACAATTGTCAACAGTAATGGCGTTAAAAATCGAAAAATCTTCATTTTTTAGACCTCTATATTAAGTGCTGATTTAGACGCGATTAATCGCGTCTGTACAAGAGAGACGCGATTAATCGCGTCTGTACAAGTTCTCCCCCTGCTCCCTCATCTCCCTCATCTCCCTCATCTCCCTCATCTCCCTTATCTTCCCTTTGCCAAAAAAACCTTGGGGCTAACCAAAGAATATCGATAAGAATGGTCAACGGGGCAAGGATGAACAGCGCCCAGAAGACTGCGGTAGGAATAAAGAAATAATTCCGCAGGATGAAAGTTAATCCGGCGATGCAAGCTGCCCAAACTACCCGCCCAATTCGAGAATTGGGAATCGATCGCGGATCTGTAATCATAAATAGGGCGAACAACAACAACGAGCCGCTCATCAACCGATGCCAGTAAACATCCCAAGTCCAACCCAGCCAGAGATTGCGAATCGCTTCTAGCAAGGAGTAGCTACCCAAAAAAGCGGCTGTGGTGTCCCAGCGACCAATGCGCTGCAAAGTCATGCCGCCAGTCCCGGCAAATAACAGCGCATACCACCACTCTTCACCCCACTGTCCCGGCGAAACCCAGGCATCGGAGGTGAGAACTAAGGCGGAAATGATGCCAAAATTACCAGGGTTGAAGAAATGCTTATCACCAAACTTAAAGAGAAATTTACTAGCGATCGCACTTGTTGCAGCTATTACCATTGTTGTCCAGTGATCAGCCCGCAACAGTAAACTGAGTCCCAGTGAGGTAATTAAAGCACTGCGAAGATTCGTAATTTGTCCTTTGTTATTAGTCATTTGTCCTTTGTTGTTTGCCAATACTTCGGCAACTCTTGGAGACGCTACGCTAACGCTCAGTACAAGTGACCAATGACTAATGACAAATGACAATACCGACTGTGTTAGTAAACAAGTAGCGATTAATATCACAATCAACTCTGGTCGCAACGTCCAGTCTCGTGTACTGATTCCCACGACTAGGAACAAGCCCAGAAATGAAATTTGATAATCTCGTATATCTTTAAACAACATCGATTTTATTTCAGTGTTTATTCGGAGATTAATCATCAATTTAGACGAGTGCTAGGTCAAAAAGTATTGTTCTTAGAGATTTTTTACAAAATAGAGCATTGACATTCTCAAGGCGAGCTTTACTGATTGATTTTGGAGTGGTGATTGCTATACCAAAGCGATCGCTCTGATGTTTGAACCTATAAGGAGGGCTTGTATCTGGAACTCTCTGTTTGTACAGTAAGTTCCAGATATAAGCGATTTAAGCTATGGTTCCCATGTTTAACAGTTTCAACATTAAGTAATCAGTGTATTTATGCAAGATTATGCAAAAAAGAAAAAACTTTATGCAGCTAGCTCCCCTGTTCCCAATTTTCTACCGCATTCTCCAGCCGAGTTTTCCCAACTGCCTTTGGGCTGGAAATCCCAATACGAAAGCGATCGCCCTCACATTCGATGATGGGCCGCATCCTCAATACACACCGGAAGTATTGGCAGTATTAGACTTTTACAAGATTACAGCAAGTTTTTTTTGGTTGGGTGTTTGCGTCAACCGTTCACCAGCCATTGCTAAAGCTGTGAGCGATCGCAGCCACTGGATCGGATTGCATGGCTACGATCATCGCTCTTTTGCCATGCTTTCCCCAAATGACCTCAAGGACAGTTTAGAAAAAACCCAAGCTGCCATTTATAACGCCTGCAATTTGCAACCTGAACAAGTGCGAGATGTCCGCCCCCCCAATGGTTTATTTACACCTGCTACTTTAAAATTGTTCTTTCAGTGGAATTACCGCCCAGTTATGTGGAGTGTTGTACCAGAAGACTGGGTGCGACCAGGTGTAACCACTGTGGTACAGCGAATTATGCAGCAGGTCAAAAATGGTTCGCTGATTGTTTTACATGATGGTGCTTGCGGTGGACAAGATGTTGCTGCGACAATCCAAATTCTTATTCCGCAACTGCTACAACAAGGCTATGAGTTTGTGACTGTTAATACTCTATGGCAGCAAGTTCAGACCAACTAAAGTAATAGCCTGTCAAGTTAATATTCAAAGTTAGCGATCGCTACGGACTTGTGTTCTGAACCAACGGACTTGTGTTCTGAACCAACGGACTTGTGTTCTGAACCAACGGACTTGTATTCTGAACCAACGGACTTGTATTCTGAACCAACGAACTTGTATTCTGAACCAACGGACTTGTATTCTGAACCAACGAACTTGTATTCTGAACCAACGGACTTGTATTCTGAACCAACGAACTTGTATTCTGAACCAACGAACTTGTATTCTGAACCAATCATTATGCACATAATAGCCAATTTGTATAGTGTGTAAGTCCTAAGTTTCACACCTAAATTTTTGTAAACGTATAATTAAGTTAATAAATGCAGGCGTATTAGTAACAACTAAATTCTCTAACCCGGATTTCTCACAAGTGATGCGATCGCTATTTATCTCGTTCCCAGTCTCCGACTGGGAATGCCCCTCATATCAAGTCCGCTAGAATACAAGTCAATTACGTTCGCTCTTAGCGTTCCCGTTCGCGCAGCGTCTCCGTCAGGAGAAGGGTACGTAGCGATAGCGGAGTGAAGTAATCCCAATCAGGAAGCGATTGCTTCGTTCCACTCCGTTCCACTCGCAATGACATATCGTAAGTGATTAACCGGACTTGATATCATTGAGGCTCCGCCTCTTGACTTACAGCAGCAGCCCAATGATGTGCATTTCCAGCCAGAGGCTGGAAACGAGGTTTCAAAAGGGTTTGGGCTTACAGCTATTTTCAGGTAAATAGACCACGCAGTAGGGGTTTAGCAATGCTCATTGGTGTCAACTTAACGTAAAAATCATGTCCCGCAAGGAACTGAAGTTCCTTGCTAATAGCAAAAGTCATCTGAAGATGACTAAATATACCCAAAATCTTTAGTCTACTTCAGTAGACTTTAGCTGTTAGCCTTGAACTTCAGTTCAGGGCGGGCGAGTAAGCCAACAGTTAAGCCATTTCTAGCTTAAGTTGACACGTATGAGCAATGCGCTTTACCCCTACAACAGATGTGGTTCAAATACATGAAAACTGCTGTAAGTTGACACCAATGGCCAACGCCAAGGGCGATCGCACTAAGCTAGTTTAACTATATGCTTGACTGCGATGACAAACCATGATTATTTGAACTACACGGCTATCATCATCAATACTGTAAATTACACGATAACTTCCAACTCTAATCCGCCAGCAATTCGACTGTCCCTTCAACTTTTTACAACCATCTGGGCGCGGCTTAACTGTCAGATCCTCAATCTTGGAAGTAATTCGACTAATTACCTCAATTGGTAGGGCTTCAAGTTCCTTTTGAGCAGAACGGGAAAAGACAACTTGATAATCATGCACTCAACTTACCCTGCTCATTGAGCGACCTTTTTACTTCAGCAAGTGGTATTTTCGGTTCATCAATTCTGAGCAGGGCAATTAAGTTGTAATAAATATCTTCCCAAATTTCACCGTGTTCCTCGAAGTCAAGCAGCACAGCAGTTTTATACCCTTGCTCATCTACCAAAAACTCTATAGTTAAGGGTATATCAGTTTCTTCTTCCATAGCAGCCCAGAGTTCGCCATGTTGTTTTAAATCAATCAACACACCAGTCTTTTGCCCCAAAAAATTCATCAGAAACTGGACACCGGAAAATTGCATTTCATCCGTGCCAGAAACCTCCCAATTCTCAATATCAGTTACAGGGTGAGACTGCATACTTGGCTTTAAATAACAACATCTTTCATTTATCTTATTAGTTTTAATACAAATTTACCTGAATTTGTCAATTTTCTAGTCGGGAGTATCAGCCTTTGGTGACTGATATCCCAGGTGGCTTATGCTAGTTCCTATTGATGGGAGGCGAGAAAAGCTTGGACTTGTGCATCTGTTGGTTGAGAAGCGATCGCACCTGGTTTAATGGTAGTCAGCGCTCCAACAGCACTGGCGTATGTAACAATACGTTTTGCTGTTTCAGCATCCCGCAAGCTGTGGATGCCATGCTGACTCAATTGGTGGATGAATCCTGCTAAAAAGCTATCGCCTGCGCCAGTTGTATCAACTACGGGGATGGAAAATGCAGGTAATTTGCCTTCGTTCTCACCCAGACAGTAGCTGCAACCGTTTTCTCCATCTGTTACCAGCACCCCTTCAATTGAAGCTAGACGGTAAGTGATGGCTCCGGGATCTGCGGTTTCAAATAGCCATTGGGCTTCTTCTTTGGAGAGTTTGAGGAAATCGATTCGCTTAAATAATTCTGGAATTTTTTGATGAGCGATGTTTGGCTCGACCAAAAATACAGGACGCCAGTTCACATCCAGCACAATCTTCAGATCGTAATGTTCTGCTAACTCTAGGGAGCGGTGAATTACCACTTCACTTT
>NZ_JAIVFR010000561.1 GCF_020829685.1 Nostoc sp. CHAB 5715
AGTTATGGCAGCGGATGTGGAAGATTACCAAGAAATTCTCGGCATCAACGATCGCTTGCAACTAGCAACAGCATCGGAAATTTTGCAAAAACGAGTCAAGGAAAAATGGATGCTAGCGGGTGTCACTCTCATCGACCCTACAAGCATCACCATTGATGAAACTGTAAAATTACAGCCGGATGTAATTATTGAACCCCAAACTCATCTGCGGGGAAATACAGTGATTCAAACAGGAAGTCACATTGGGCCGGGAAGTTTAATTGAAAATAGCCACTTGGCTGAAAATGTCACGGTGCAGTATTCGGTGGTGACAAATAGCACTGTGCAGGTAGGAAGCCGAATTGGTCCCTATGCTCATTTGCGTGGTCAGGTAGAGGTCGGTGCTGATTGCCGTGTGGGGAATTTTGTGGAATTGAAAAATACTCAATTAGGCGATCGCACGAATGCAGCACATTTGTCGTATATAGGTGATAGCGTTGTTGGCAATCAGGTGAATATTGGTGCCGGTACAATTACTGCCAATTATGACGGCGTGAAGAAACATCGTACTAAAATAGGCGATCGGACAAAAACTGGAGCCAATAGCGTTTTAGTGGCTCCACTCACCTTGGGAGATGATGTCTACGTAGCTGCTGGTTCCACTGTTACAGAAGATGTGCCTAATGATTCTTTAGTAATTGCCCGTAGTCGTCAGATGGTGAAACCAGCTTGGCGCAAAAAGAGCCAATAAAGCGATAATTAAATCATCAGATTAGCTGATTCAACTAAAGGTAAAAGATGAGGAAAACAAAACAACTTACCGCGATTATTGAGCGTGAGGAAAAGGGCTATGTATCACTTTGTCCAGAATTAGATATTGCTAGCCAAGGTGACACTATCGAAGAAGCACGCAGTAATTTGGTTGAGGCATTGGAATTATTTTTTGAGACAGCTAACCCCTCTGAAATCCAAGATCGGCTAATTACAGAAGTCTTTATTACACGTCTAGAGGTAAGTGTTGGGTAAGCTGCGCGTTCTTTCGGGTGGGGAAGTGTGTCATTTCCAATTCGCAATTCGCAATACTTCGGCTACGCTCAGTACAAGTTCGCAATTAACAATACCCCACGCACGCCACTTGCTTTATGCAGGTGTTCCCGTCCACCGCAGTGGCTTATGAATGCGCTTGCTCTGAATAATGCACCCTTGTATCTTAATTATTTCACCGCTCAAGTACAATCAAATGGTTTGTATGGTTTTAGCTTGTCCCATTTGAGTAATCAGAGCAAGACAAACACAATTTAGTATGGAAGAACTGCTAGAACTGAGGCAATTTCTAGAACAAGGCAAAATCCATGAGGCGCTGCTGTTGGTGGATGAGTTAGAAGAAATGAGCCTCGGTGACAAAATCAATAAAATTGATAGTTATGGTGTAATTCTGCTCATCCATTTAATTAAACAAAAGGCCGAAAAACGTTCTACTCGCTCTTGGGATGTTTCGATAGAAAATACAGTCCGTGAAATCAACAAAATAAACAAGCGCCGCAAATCCGGTGGTTTTTACTTGAATCAAGCAGAATTAATGGATATTCTGGAACAAGGATATCAAGTGGCACTGAAAAGAGCGGCGCTAGAAGCTTTTGAGGGGCGTTATGAAGCCCAAGAATTGGCCGCAATGGTTGACCAGCAAGAAACTTTAGCCGAAGCGCTGAAACTGATTCAACAATAGCCGATCAGTTCGTTGCCAGTCCATTCCAAGGTGTCACCAATTTTTTCGCCGTTGTGGTAGGCGGCGAGTAAGATTTCGCTGGTTTTTCCCCAAGCGATCGCTCCACTAGCATCTAAGGCGATCGCTCCCAAATCCCGTTTGTTCTGGTGCGCTTCTCTAAAGGATCGCTGCATCGCCTCCTTCAAAGATATCCCATCAGTGACACGTACTACAATTCGGGGAGCTAAACACTCATCAATAATATCTTCGCCAATGCCAGTACAGCTAACACCAGCATTACTAGTAGCATAATTACCGGCTGGCATCGCAGAATCACTTACCCTGCCAATCCGCTCAAAGCCCTTACCACCAGTAGAAGTGCCAGCAGCTAGCCTACCAGATGCATCTAAAGCTACCACACCGATGGTTCCGCGTCCGGCATTGCTGGTTTCTACCAGTTCGGGTTCTGCTACCACGCCAGCCATTGCGCTTTTAAAATTATCCTGGCGCTCTTGTATCCACTCTTGTAACCGCAAATCAGTTAAAGCGTTATAGCTGGGAAGTTGCATTTCCCGCGCCAACTCAGCCGAACCGAAATCTGATAGCACTCGGTCTGGGGAGTTTTGTAAAAATTGTGCCAACTCAATGGGATTTTTCACCCGCGAAATATTAATTACACCACTAAACCGCCCTAATGCGCCATCCATCAGGGAAGCACTCATGCGGATTTGACCATCAGATTGTAGTACTGAACCAGTACCAGCATTAAAGCGGGGGTTATCTTCGAGCATTTGGCAACCATGCACCACCGCCTGTGAGGCAGTTGCTCCGCATAATAGTAGAGAATAGACTTCTTCTATTACTGTATGGAGCGATCGGCGCACCGCCTCCAATCCGCCTTTACCGTGGAGAGAACTACCAGCCCCCCCATGAATAATTAATTTAGGTTGCACCTGTAACTCCATTAATCTCTTGCGCTATTTGCGTCTGTGTTGCGGTTAGTTTCATTAGGGACTGGGGATTAGGGATTGGGTATTGGGAAGAATTCATTCCCCATTCCCCAGTTCCCAGTCCCCAGTCCCTTTAAGTTTTCGCTTCAGAACGGCGACGACGACAACGTTCTGAGCAGTATTTCACATCGTCCCAACAATCTTGCCACTTTTTACGCCATGTGAAAGGACGTTGACATACCGGACAGATTTTTGTCGGTAGGTCAGATTTAGAACGAACACGTCCCATATAAATGCTGTGTATATGAGAATTTGATTTCTGAGAGAGATGGAAAATAATTATAACCAGTTTGCTAGGAAGGGAGGAAACTTTCGGCGAACAAATGTGTTGTCAATCTATCTTTAGAATTATTTTTTTACCTATCTCTTACAGAACTTACGCACAAGCAATGGAAAAACGTAGACGCAAAGCGGCTTGCCGCAGGTTACCACAGAGGACGCAGAGAACACGGAGGAATGAGAGTTTGAAAGGTTTTTTGCGTAAGTTCTAGTCTAATTCAGAGGGTTATACTCCAAGAGTAAATGATCTAAAAGCTTAACTTCGTAAGGATTTAAATATGAAGCAGATGTTCCGAATTCCTGTAATTTGTGGTAAATAAAATCACGTTCAAATGTTTCAATACGTTCTTCTAAATCTCTATAGAGTTCCTGAAAGGTGAACTCAGTTGCTAAAGCTAAGGTAATTTGTTCTCGATTTTTACCAATTGACCGACCGTTGAATTGATAATCACCTTGAGAATGCTGGGTTAGTAGCCCAAGAGCGATCGCTAAAAGTAAAGTTTGATAAGCTAGTTTTAATTCCCTACCAGAACCAATTTCTTCTGGGATTAAATCGGGAATGTTTTCGTCTGGCTCAATTTGTTCGCTCTGAGTCCGCTCATAGCAGTCTCGATAATACTCAATTTGACTGAGAAAATAAGCCGGAAAGCCCAACGAACGAGTCAAAATACACAACCGTTTTACACAAAGCTGCCTGCACTAAGAATTATGACCAACTAAGGTCAACAACAAGCGGCTAACTACCCGATTATCTGGTAATTGATAAAAATTCAACTCTCCTCCTAGTTCCTGCATGAGGTTTTGACAGATTAGCAAATGTAAACCTGGTAGTTGGTCGAGTTTGCAAGGAGCAAGCACATCTTTGGGTGTATTATCATGTAATTCTGTTAATAGCTGTGGTTCGATCGCACCGTTGTATGTAATCGACAGTTCTAGCGATGTCTGATGATCAGTTTCTCCACTTGCAGAAGAATACTTTGTATCTGAGGATTTTGACGCATCCAAACGGCGACACCAAATATCAATTCTGCCGCCGGTTTGAGAACGGTTACAGGCATTAACTAATAATTCATGGATAACTAACTCAATTTTGACAATATCACCAGCGATCGCCATTGCGGATTGAGCGCTGGAGATAGGAACACCTCTGGCGAGTGAAGAATTCTTTGGCGATTGTTCTTCAATTTGTTGCCCCAAACCATGTACACCAATCCACAGCTTTTGGTATTTAAGTAAATTTTCAATGCGTTCGAGCGATCGCTTTAGTAAACTAGCTATGGGCATAGTTTCCCAACTTATATGTAACTGCCATTGCTCAAGTTTTAGCATTCCACTCATGGAGGCGGCTGTATGGTCTAATTGCCGCAGCAATAGCTCGTAGCGCATCTGAGTCAGTTCATTAGCAGGAATACCCAAGTCATGTATTTGTCTAAGGGATAGGGCCGTTATTCTTTGGATTTCCTCTAAGCGGCGATGTTTGTACCAGTTAAGTTGGCGTAAATCTTCTGTTGCGGATTCTAAAAGTTGGGTAATTTGCTTTTCACGACGCCACCAGGCTAATTGAGAAATCAGAGTTGTGGTCGCACTGAGGTTTTGTTCTGACCAGTGACGCTCTTGATAGTCTGCTAACAACACTACACCCGTAATTTCATAATCAGCATTAGTACGTAATGCCATCACCAAAATTTGACCTTTGTCTGGAGTATTCAACCATTTTCGAGTTTTGGAGGGTAAATTATCTACGTTTAAAGTCAGGTAACTTTCTGTGGCAAGTGCCCACTGAATTAGTGCCTCAGCCTGGATAGAAATAGATGCATCGGAAAAAAGCCCAAATAGGCTATTGTCAACCACTCCAGGGATAATTTCTGCCCAATTTTCACCAGGCGACCAGGATAGCAGTACCGCTAAGGGACAACCCAGAATCAATGCTATTTGTTCGAGTGCTGTACGTTCTAAATGTTTTTGTAGTTGCAGTTTCTCAACTCGCCCACAATCTCAACGAGGATATCTCTCTATCAGGATTATTTGGGTTTGTAGTTCTATTTATACCAGTTTGGTGGTCATGGATTGGCACCACATTCTATG
>NZ_JAIVFR010000562.1 GCF_020829685.1 Nostoc sp. CHAB 5715
AGATACAGTAGAATTCAGAGAGAACTCTGAGCTAAACGAAAATCCAGAGCGGAGCAAATCTCCGCTCTGGATTTTTCAATCTTTGGCTTTCTGAGAAAATGCAAAAATCCTCAGTACTTTTTACTTCACTCAGGACTCAGTTTGTAAAAAGCAGAGGGGTAAACTTAAAACAGTGAACAGGCGTATCGGCGTAGGTTTAAACCCGCCACCAAAGCCTTTCACCAATTGGTGGGGGACTTAAACCAAGCGAATTGAAACTGGTAACTGATAAAGCTTTCCCTTTTTCCTCTCCCGAATGCAGTTTTAGTCAATATGTGAATCAAATACACATTAATTTACAGGAATTTGCAAGTAAGTAAGGTATAAAATGCAGGATTCACGCATCAGATATAAAGAGTTTGTACCTCCTGCCTCAAAACCCGTAGCTTTGTACTTCATGCAAAGGAAAAATGCTGTAATTTCTCATAACCACAATTTGAGATTGAGGATTGGAGGAATTCGTGCAACTATTCAAATTTAAGCTGGGGCATCAGTTGAAGAGTGCCAATACCTAAATCTTTCGGTGAAAGCGATCGCGCTTCAAACAAAGCCATCATATCTCGTAACTGAGGATTGCCACGGGAAGCTCCGGTTAGCCCTTTGGCAATGATTAAGCCACAGTAGCCCTTAGTGTTTTTACACCGTTGATTCCATTTTTTCCGGGCTTCTACATGAATAGGATCTTCATCTAAGAATTCACCGAATAAGAACAATTCGCCATTTTGAGTTTGTAATAAACCCAGGTCGTAGCGATCGCCATCAAAGGGGTCGGCACCTGGATTAAAGCAAATAGCTCTCAGTCCCCCTGTTGCTTCAATTCTTTCAATTACAGTCTTAGCCTTGGGGCGGGAAGTTTGAATTAAAATCACCGGCAAACCGTCACCCACTTGTTTGATTTCACCAGCCTGATGGTAGCTGACTCCCTTTCGCAAATACTCCAACATCTCCCAGGACACTACACCTAAGCTGAGGAAGGAATCTTCTGGTATCAAGTCATCTTGCAATGATTGGAAATTTGAGGAGTCAAAGTTTTCGCTCTCCTGGTCATCGACATCAAAGCCTGCCATTTCCTCTAATTCTGCTGCTAACTGCGGCATGGTAGAGACTGTAACAGGCAGAGATTTAGTTGATTCTTCCGACTGCGGCAGAGAAATGCGATAGCGACGGCTGAGGGTAGGGAAAATGTCTTCATGAAGCTGGCGACGATGATCGCGAATAAAGCGACTCAGACTTTCGATCGCAACGAAGATTACCAGTGCTTCTTCGTCATACAAAACAGACCGTAGTCCTTCTAAAGGGTGGATATTACCGAAAGTTGGGTCAATTTCTGATAATGGCAGATCCGCCAAATCACTTTCTTCATCCTCATCTTCATCGGTTTCGTCAGCACTCTCAAAGGTGAGAAACAGGCAATCTTGCTTGAGGAACGCTTCTTCTAGATGCTTCGTTGATTCTTCATCCGTTAAAACTGCGGCGCGAAACTGTTTTAAAGACTCTTCTGAGCGATAAAACAAAATCCCATACTCCATTCCCAGCATTCCCATAACTGAGGCGTAGAGTGTGCCAACATCCCACTTATTAATCTCGATTGACAAAATTTGCTGTTCTTCCAAAAATTCCCAAGGTGCTGCTTGCCAAATTGCAAATGCTTTCTCTCGTAAGATTTGTGCATACTGTGGGGGTAAGTCGGGGGTTTGACTATCGAGGATGTCCGCGAACCCGCGAAACAGTTCGTCAATTAAAGGCAGTTCTGGTGCGTAGTCAATGGCAATATCCAAATCTTGCAGCACCCCCCGCAGGTAAAATTGAATCTCGCGGTCTTTGACTACAATTCTTTGAGGTCTGGCAGGTCTTGCCGGACTGTGGGGATGCTCCATTGCTCGCATTAAGGTACGAACTATTGCTTCTGGGCCGATATCTGAAGCTACCACGTCCATTCCTCGAACCACACCTTGGGAGTAATCTACCCAAAGGATGCATTCTCCCTTTTCCTGGGAGTCTGAGTGCTGGTTTGGTGATGACAACGGACGGCGATCGCCCTCCCATACAGAAGGAATTTGAGTTAATTTCTTCAACCGACGACTGGTAGAGCGATTAAAACTTGTCATAGAGTAAGTTAATCAAAAGAAGCAATTTGGAAGTAGACTTTGGGGATAGCTAGCCTCGGATTAGGTTTTTATGGCTGCACCTGAAAGATAGTTGCTTCTGGTGACTGCTGCCAGACTTGAATTCCAAAATTACCGAATCTATAAACACACTGAGTCTCTCAATTCTAGGATAAAAATGTTTGGCTACTTTTGACGGAGTGTTTACAATTTGGCATCTAAGGACATCTAAGCCGCTAGAATGAATACAAAAACACCAACGGCAACCCAGAGGCATTAACAAGCTGATATAGGGTAAACCTTAGACTAATTAAGGAGTTAAAAAAGCAGATGACACAAGCAATTCAGCCTCAACAACGCGGAATTCTGTTGAGCGAAGCCGCATTGCACCAGGTAAAATCCCTCCGGGACAAGCAAGGCACAGACTTCTGCTTACGGGTAGGAGTCCGCCAGGGTGGCTGTTCAGGGATGTCTTACATGATGGACTTTGAAGACACTAGCAAGATCACCCCGCAGGATGAAGTTTTTGACTATGATGGCTTCAAAATTGTCAGCGATCGCAAGAGTCTATTATATCTCTACGGTTTAATGCTCGATTACAGCGATGCCATGATTGGCGGTGGCTTTCAATTCACTAACCCCAATGCCAATCAAACTTGTGGTTGCGGCAAGTCATTTGGGGTGTAATATTGTCATTTGTCATTTGTCCCTTGTCATTTGTCGTTTATCATTTGCAGTTGCCTAATGACTAATGACCAATGACCAATGACCAATGACTAATGACCAATGACTAATGACTAATGACCAATGACTAATACAGTTGAATCCCTATTTGATACAGGTTTGGAACGCTATAAAGCAGGAGAGGCGGTAGATTCTTTAATCCCTGTGTTTAAAGAAGTGTGCGATCGCGCTCCTAAAACTAGTGCTGCTTGGATTTGTTTAGCGTGGTTATATCTACTCGATAACAAACCCAATTTGGCTTACAAAGCTGCACACAAAGCAGTCAAGTTAAATCCACAAGACCCACAGGCTAGAGTTAATCTCGCCTTAGCAATGCTGGAAACAGGTCAAAAAGGTTTACGAGAACATATTGACATAGCACAGCAGCTAATTTTTGTCAACGAAGAATGGCGCGATGAAATAAAAACCAGTATTGAAGACGGTTTAAGTAGAAAACCAGATTGGCAGAGTTTGAAAAAAGTCAAAAATTGGCTGTTTGAAGAATAAGGACAGGGAGTGGGGAATAGGGAGTAGGGAGTGGAAGAGGGACAAGGAAAAATTATTGAATAAGTCTCTTTTGTCTACCTTGTTTCTTGCTAATACCAACTCCCTATTTCTCATTCCCCATTCCCCACTCCCCACTCCCCACTCCCCACTCCCCACTCCAATCATGAAAGATAAATTGTTAAATTGGCTAAACACGATTTTAGTCGTCGATGTTTTTTTGGTTTTGTTTGGCTTTATCTGGTTAGCGATCGCTGCGATCGGTGATTCTGTCGGAGTAAACTTGGGTTTGGATTTGTGGCATAAACTGTGGCAACCCGTGTTTAACCCAGCGATCGGCATCCTGATGGGCGGTGCTATCCTCAGTGGTATTATCAGTTGGGTTTCCAAAAAATTTTTATCTAGTCAATAGTTAAGGGATTGGGCATCCCTTCGGCTTACCTCGGCTTACTTCGACTACGCCCTTCTCTACGAGAGGCTGCGCTCAGTACAAGCGGTAGTTGAGCGCAGTCGAAACTCAGGACAAGCGGTAGTTGAGCGCAGTCGAAACTCAGTACAAGTCGCGGTTCCTGAGCGTAGTCGTTCGCGCAGCGTCCCGCAGGGAAGGGCGGCACAAGTCGGCACAAGTCGCTCAGGGCAAGTGGGCATTGGTTAACCCCATCTTCCCCTGCTCCCTCATCTCCCTCATCTCCCTCATCTCCCTCATCTCCCTCATCTCCCCCACTCCCCACTCCCCACTCCCTTTCAACCTATGTAAGAATTTGTGTTAATGCTGAATGCAAATTAGGATATTTGTACTCAAAGCCTGTTTCCAAGGTGCGCTTGGGAAGGACTTGCTGACCTTCTAAAACTACCATAGCCCCGTCTCCTAAAAGGGCTTCGATCGCAAAAGCAGGAACAGGCAACCAAGAAGGACGATTCATCACTTCTCCCAAGGTTTGGCTTAAATCTACCATTCTAACTGGGTTAGGGGCAGTGCCATTATATACACCTTCTATTTCCGGTTTAGTTAAAGCTTCCAGAATCAAACTAACTAAATCGTCTACGTGAATCCATGAGAACCACTGCCTACCACTGCCAATGGGTCCACCAGCAAAGAGTTTGAAAGGCATAATCATTTTATCCAAAGCACCACCATTACCCAGAACAATCCCTAAACGCAGAATTACTAGCCGCACACCAGCATCTTTTACCTTTCTGGCTTGTGCTTCCCAGATTTGGCAGACTTGGGCAAGAAAATCGTTACCAGATAGGCTTGTTTCATCAAAGGTTGCCGTTTCACTGGTGCCGTAGTAGCCAATAGCCGAAGCGTTGATTAACACAGTTGGGAGGCAGCGCGTTGCGGGGGTTCCCCCCGTTGTAGCGACTGCCGTTTTGGGGTTAGCGTTGGCTATTGCTTCAACTATTTTTTGTGTACTTAGTTTCCGGCTATTGAGGATTTCTTGTTTGCGTTCTGGTGTCCAGCGTCCTTCACCAATGGGTTCTCCTGCCAGATTAACTACGCCATCACAACTAGCAATGACACTTTGCCAAGAACCAGATGTATTTGGTGTATAGGCAACAATTTCTACATTTGGGAAAGCCTCAGATGGAAAAACCTTTTGAGCAAAGGTGGTGTTCCGAGTTAATACTACTATTTGATGACCTTTTGCGTGGAGTCGTTGTACCAAACGACT
>NZ_JAIVFR010000563.1 GCF_020829685.1 Nostoc sp. CHAB 5715
AAAGATCATTGGCAAAAGTGCTACAGGTCGAGCAACTTGTCATCGACTAGATATCAATGATGAATTTCACAACCAAGGATTTATCCAAGAATCTAGGCAGTTATGGATACAAGGAGGCTGGCATCCACCTGTAGACGATCCTCGTCTTTAGCACAGTGTACACGCTATTGGGTTAACATTGATGACCAACCTGCTGCGACTTCTTGTTAGGGTAGGTAGTCCTAAACAAGTACCTGATTCACTAACTCTTTAAATGCACTAGGGCATTGACTTGAATCCAGATGAGGGTGCCTCTTTTCAATGCCCTAAACTTAAAGCCGATTAGTATCTTTTGTAACTAACTTCCAGCCTTCAGCTTGGTCAACTAGCTTTATCGACTCTAGTTGGAGATTGTTGAAAGCAGATGCATGAAGTAGAAAGTAGGGTTGCCCGTTGTAGTGCCAATAATATTCCAGTTCGCCAATAGAAGCGGGAATGATGGTGCGATCGCTATAAAAATCCAACGAGGGACGATGATAGGGAAAAGATGTGTAAATTTTCCTCGTAGCTGGATTTGCCCGCACGATCATCGCGGCGACTGGTTTAACTGGATAAGCTTCAGATAATTCCCAAACCCAGTAGTTAGATTTCATTAACAGTAGCAACGAAATATAACTTCCCCAAAACAAAATCTTCAGAAATTGCCCGTCTCCTCGTTCTGCCAAAATAGCTGCTAAGGTCATAGTTAAAGCTACTGCTGCAAAAATCAGTTGTAAGTCTGTTTTCGGTGTTGTACCCCAACTGAAATAAATACTACCAGCAGAAGCGGCTACAGCAAGTATCGCCAAACCAGCAACCCAAGCACGGGGATAAGATGAAAGTAAAGGCGAATTTTCTGTATCTGATAATTCGATACCAAAAGCTAAAGCTAAACTAGGGTAAATCGGGAATAAATACCAGGGAACTTTGGTAATCATGAAAGAAATTACCAGCAGATAAACACCACTCCACGCCATTACTAGTTTTGCCCAACTAAGGTTGCGGTTTTCCCAGGTTAAGCGGATAGTTTGCGGTAAGAATAATAGCCACGGCCATGTGTACTTGAGAAGTTCAATAACATAGTACCAAGGTGGTTCAGAATTACCCTCTACAAATGAGCCAATTCGGCCTAGTGATGGGTTTACAAGCCCAACTTGGGCAAAAGTGTAACCATATTCAACTAGTTGGGCAGCATACCAAGCAGCTACAGGCAGAATGCCAATTAAGATTGCTATCCACAGATAGTAACAAGTGAGCAGTCGTGGCGTATCCCAAAACAGAAATACGATCGCAATCGCACCTAGTAATACACCTAGCAATCCTTGAGTCAGGCAAATCAGCCCAAAACTAATACCAACACCAAGGCAATAACGTAAATCCCGGCGCGATCGCAACACGCACAACATCATCACCATCAAAAAACTTACCATCGCCCCATCCAACATTGCCAACCGCCCATGACGCACCACAGGTAGCATTGTTAAATAAATCAAGGCGCTATAAATAGCAGCCCAACGTTGGCGAAATATCTCTCTAGCAATGCAATACAGTAAAGGTACAGATGTCGCTGTTAAAATTGCTCCAGGCAGGCGCGTTGTCAACTCATTTTCGCCTCCTAGAGAATAAGCCCAAGCAATTAGCAAATGCATCAAAGGCGGCTTGTTATGATATGGTTCACCTCCTAACGTTGGGTAAAGCCAACGCATTGAACCTGCTGGTGCGTGCCAAATTTCACGAGCAACCTGTGCCACAGTCCCTTCATCCCAATCTCGCAACGGCAATCCTCCCAGATTGATGCTAAACAGTAACACTGCTGCCAACAGCAATACTATTAGCCATACCCAATCAATCCATTTGCCAACCGTGCGATGCTGTTTTTCTAGATGGCTCCAAATAAAGCTTCCTTCTTGCATATTCTATGTTAATCATTTTACTTTCTGGTTTGATTACATAGAGACATCTAGCGAATCTCCAATGTTGTCATCCAGTAACAACGTATGTTATTAACAATTGCTAGTTTCCAAGATTAACTCAAGTTTCTCTAATTAGCGCTATTTTTTGAAAATTTTATATTGGTTATTTAGATAACATTTTAGCCAATAAATGATAAAAATAATACAGATGATAAATTATTTATTAATTGCTAATAGCTAAAGTGCGTTGAGATGTCTACCTGTGAGATGCTGTGATGGAATGGGCGATTGAGGTAGCAAATTCAACACTAAACTATGAGGCATATTTTCTCTTTTTGGTTGTAGACTGAGTGCTTCTTGACTCTACAGTAAACTCAGGGATTTCCTGAAGTTCAGCTTCACTCAAACTATACTGTTCACAAACTAAACTTAAGCGATTTCCTGGGGTTTTGACAGCGTTAACTGAATGGGTTAAATCACCTTGAAAGTAAACTAAAGTATTAATTTGGGGCTTAATTTGCCCAAGTTGGCGCTTGTGCGATCGCAATACCAGTTCTCCCCCTTCCATATCCGCAGGTACGCGCACATAAAGGACACTGACAACCGCAGGCGGTTCAATGGTTTTGGAGTAGGAACGCAGGGAGCGATCAATATGCGGATCGACGCGGGAGCCTTCTTTGAGTTGTAAAGGATTGAGGTAAAAAGCATTACAGTTAGGCTGGAGAGCCAAATCTAGGTAAGGTTTGAAGTAGGGAAACTGCTGTTCTACTTTTGGTAATCCAGAACGCTGAAACACTACAGAAAATCCTTTAGTGGCGACAAAATCGCGGTTGAGGTTGTTGATAGCAAAGTAAGGACAAGCTTGGATTTCTCCCCACAAGTTGTTTAGGTAATCGCTGGGGAATGCGTTGGATTGTTGTTGATAGTGTTTCACGATGGATGTGAGAGAAATATATTTATAATACGTAAGTAAGACAAATGACGTAATAACAAGGTTTCCAGACATCAATTCGGAAAATTAAACAAAAAAATAATTACTAATTGCTTAAAAATTCCGGTTTATTTAACTTTGGGGTGATAAATAAAAATAATAGCGTTGAATGCCATGCTTCCTACCACGAAGGATTACTGAAATGCTTCGCTGTTTTTAGGATGACTACTGAACATCAAACAACATCTGCCGTCAATCAGTTTTTTGCTGGGATGCTTCTGCGCCACCAAGCCTTTTGATGCAGCTACATCAATGAGCTTCTACCACAAAACTTGCTCTAGATGTATCTAACTAACTATGCTGGTCAAGTGTAAAGATCCACGGTATCTAAGAGCGAATTCTAAAGCTATTGTAAAGGAATTGGTGCAATATTGGCAGGTTTTTCTCCCAAATATGGGATATTAGTAGATTGTACAAATCTCTATTGTTATTCACTATCTACCGACAACTGCTAAGTACAAGTTTAAGTAATTTAATGAAGTAGGAAATAATACATGGTATTATCACTGTCTTCTCATAACGTTATCCAGTATCTGCAAGAAGCAAGGCTGTGTAGCTCAGAAGATGACGTATCAGATAAATCTGAGTTGCCAGGAAGTAGTAAGAACAATTTCGATTTACTAGTGACTCTAGCAGATAATCGTCAACTGCTCATTAAACAAGAACGTAACGTTAACAACAAAGACGCCGCGCCCCATGAATTGTTTCAGGAGTGGCTATTTCATCAGTTGCTCCAGCAGTTTCCAGTTCTCGGAAATATTTCCGCCATCGCACCATTGGTAGTGCATTTTGACCAAGAAAATTCTATCCTTGTCCGCAACTACTTAGGTGATTATCTGGAGCTTGCGACATTCTACCACAACAATGATATTTTTCCACAAGAAATTGCCACTGCGATCGGTACTACTTTAGCGGGACTGCATCGCGCAACCTATAACCGCCGAGAATATAGGGATTTTATGGCAACTGCTCCCCAAGGAGAGTTTCGCTATGGCTTTTACAATCCGGCGCAAGGGGTAGAGTCAATTGGGCCGGAGATTTTTGGAACGGTTCCCACGGATGCGCTGAAATTCTATCTACTATACCAGCAGTCGGAGAGTTTGGAATCTGCGATCGCAGATTTGGCTTACACCTGGAATCCTTGCTGCTTGACTCACAACGACCTGAAATTGAACAACATTTTAGTTCATTCCAAGTGGGAGAAACTAGACAATTGCCTAATCCGACTAATTGATTGGGAAGCTTGTTCTTGGGGAGATCCAGCTTTTGATTTAGGTACTTTACTAGCAAGCTATTTAGGAATTTGGCTCAAGAGTCTCGTAGTAGATCCTACCATTGAGTTAGAAGAATCTCTACATCTAGCATTGACACCGTTGGAGAGTTTACAACCTTCAATCATTGCCCTAATTAGGGCTTATCTAAATGCTTTCCCAATGATTTTGGAATACCGCAATGACTTTATTGTGCGAGTTATGCAGTTTGCGGGGCTAGCACTGATTCGTCAAATTCAGGATATGATTACCTGCCGGAAATCCTTTAATAATGCTGACATCTGTATGCTCCAAGTGGCTAAAAGTTTACTTACTATGCCGCAGCAAGCTGTACTGATAATTTTTGGGATATCAGAGTCAGAAATTCTCAATCCTGTGGCAAAAATCCATAAACTTTCTCAACCTGTAAAAGAGCAGCAGTTACTTCGCATTTATTACGAAAAAACTCGGCTTCGCGGTTGTTAATGGTAGGGAGCAGAACAATTTAAATCAGTGAACAGTGAACAGTAAACAGTTATCAGTTTACAGCGCTTTTCAAGTAATTGAACTACACCACTCCCTACTCCCCGTCTCATCTGTGGTCTAAATACCTGAAAAATGCTGTAAGTTATAAATGGATTAATGCTAAATTACTCTATCAATCAACCGCTAACTTCTCTATTTGACATTGCTAAGAATATCCAGATTGAGTCTAATTTTTGTATTTATCCATTTATAACTTACAGCAGTGCTGGAGCCGCTTACCCAAAGGGTTCGTTAGTCGCTCATGGGGGAAACCCCCAAGACCGCGCTAACTCACTACAAGCCAATCATTCTGGAAAAATGAATGACAATTAGCTTGGTGCCGACT
>NZ_JAIVFR010000564.1 GCF_020829685.1 Nostoc sp. CHAB 5715
CTGGCTGGCTTAGAGACGTTAGCAAGTCATCATTTAAGGTTTTAATGACTTGGCGATCGCCATTCTGATTTTTGACCAAACTAAGTAATGCCAAAGCGTCCTCTTCCCAACTCTCTTTCAATAGTGACACGATCAACTAAAGCGCCTGTCAGATTTGCACCTTCCAAATTTGCTTTTAACAAAACTCCTTTAGTGAGAATTGCGTTGGTTAAATTCGCTCCTTGAAAATTTGTTCCCCGCATTTCTGCTGCAACAAAAGTCACACCTGCCAAATCAACATGAGAAAAGTCACGATTTTCTAAATTTATATTGTTGTAGTTGATTGTATTTATTTGAGCAAAAGCCGGTTTGGGATTAAGTATTAACCAGAAAAATGCGAGTATCAAAATCACAATCAAACCAAAAAAGCGCAGTAAAATCTTTTTCATAACTTTATTATTTATCAGCAGTCCTTTGTCATTAGTCCTTTGTCATTTAACTAATGACTAATGACTAATGACTAATGACTCTTGCCTATTTCCAATCTTTACCAATCCGAATTGTGAGATCAGATTCTAAATCACCAATCGCCGCTACCTCAATTTGACCCAAGCCTAAGACTTTTTGCAAATCAACACCAACTCGTCGGTTGCCTTTTTGGACAACAATCTGAGTTTGACGTTGGGTATCTGGCCAATCAGGTACTTTGTAAATATTAGTAAAGCCTTTCTGTTTCAGATAAGCAATAACTTTTTCAGTTAGCTGAGGTTGATTGGAAGCATTTTGAATAGCAATTTTGAGGTTAGGAACCTGACGCATATCTGGTTTTAGACCAGGTACATTTACCCCAACATAATCATTCAACAGGCTTTGTTGTCCAGTCATATTTAGCCAATAGCTATCAGGGTCTTTGCTAAAACGGCTAAACGTACCAGGCAACACGGTCATTTGGAAATTATCTCGATCTAAGTTTAGGCCGAAATTCACCAACGCCATCATTTCTTCCATCTTCAGGTTGGTATCAAAGTATTTTCGCATCAAACGAGTTAATTGAGGCAACCTGGGTAAGACGGTAGGACTATTTAAGCGTTGCAGCAGGGCTGCTGTTAGTGCTTGCTGACGCTGCACTCTTGGTAAATCTCCCAAACCTGGTTCGCGGAATCGGGCAAACTGTTCTGCTTGTTCGCCGTTGAGGGTTTGCCAGCCACTGACTAAATTAATCGACAGGCGACTGCTGGAGTCTTTATATTCCATTGATTGGGGAACAAAGACTTCTACTCCGCCTAACTGATCGACTAACTGCCGTAAGCCGCTAGTAGAGATACGGATGTAGCGATCGATTGGGGCATTGTTTAAGGTACGGCTAACTACCCGTGCTGCCAAGACTGGGCCGCCTTGGGCATTGGCATCAGATACCTTAGTTAATCCCTTTTCTCCCTTTTCGGGGATGGCAATCATCGTATCTCTGGGAATCGAAAGCACCCGTACAGATTTTTCATTTTCACTAGGGTTGAGGCGTACCAGCAGCATGGTGTCGCTTTTCCCAGCAAAGCTTTCTGGTGAACCATCAACGGTACCGCTAACTGGTTCAATCCCCATAATTAAAATATTCATCGGTCGTGAAAGCTTGTACTGGGAAAGTTTGCTCCATAACTCCCCTGGTAGTGGTATTTTTACCTCGTCTTTAGCAGTACCTAAATCCTCATCTGTTCGATCTAGATTGCTCCACAACGGAGTCCACAGCGCTAACGTTGATACCAGTAAACCAGATAAGATGATGCCGATGACAACCGTCATGATCCACAACAGCCATCGAGGCATGGTTAAGCCCAGTCTCTCGTAAAGCTGATTGGGAATTGCACCCACTGATTCGACGACGCTACGGTTGGGATTCGCTGGGGGGTTTAGTTCTACCTCCTCCTCTGAATCGGCTACTGGTGCAGGTGTTACTTGATTTTCTGTTCGTTGAAGTTGCTGCGATCGCACCTCAGTTTCAAATTCTGCAACTTGCTGAGATCCAAGCGGATTTTCCGACCATTCGACTTGTTTTATCACAATTATCTCCCCACTCAACCACTCCCTAAAAGTATGTTAATGCAAGCTACAAATATTGCCAGTGGAAAAGCTCACTGTAAACTTGTAATGTTCTTCAGTAGGCCTGTATGACAATATGAATACTTTATTGTTCCCCGTAATCCTTGCTGGTGGTAAAGGTGAACGTTTTTGGCCCCTGAGCCGTAAAGACCGACCCAAGCAATTTTTAAGTCTTGATGGTAGCTCTAGAAGTTTATTACAAGCAACCGCCGATCGCTTGTTAGCACTCGGAGGAAGTTGGGATTCCCTGTGGGTTATAACTTCTAGTCAGATAGCTGAAGGGGTACGCCAACAATTACCTGATCTACCAGTTGAAAACTTACTGATTGAGTCAGAAGGAAGAGACACTGCCGCAGCCGTTGCTTGGACAAGTTTAGAAATCAAACAGCGCTATGGAGAAGACGCTGTGATTGGCTTTTTCCCTGCTGACCACTGGATCGCTAACCAAGAGGCGTTTGCACACACATTAAGCGCGGCTACGCAACTGGCAGCAAGCACAGCAGCGATCGTTACACTGGGGATCAAGCCTACTTTTCCATCAACCGGTTACGGTTACATTGAACAAGGTGAAAAAATAGGTAGCTTTAATGAGTTGCCAGCTTATCACGTCAACCGCTTTACTGAAAAGCCCAACCGTGAAACAGCAGAAACTTTTTTATCTACGGGACGCTTTAGCTGGAATAGTGGCATGTTCGTTTTTCGGGCAGGAGTTGTTCTCAAGGAACTACATACCCATGCGCCAGAAATTATCGAACCTTTAGAACAACATGGCCCTGATATTTATCCCCAGTTGCCTAAGAAGAGTATAGACTATGCGCTAATGGAAAAGACAACTCTAGCATACGTTTTGCCAGTTGATTTTGGTTGGGATGATTTAGGAGATTGGAATGCGATCGAACGCTTACTCAAAACAGAAGAGACTCCCAATGTGGAACTGGCTACCCACGTAGGGCTAGATACGCAGGGGGCGATTATTTACGCCTCAAATCCAGAGGATGTAGTTGTTACAATTGGTTTAGAGGACGTGGTGATTGTGCGCGATCGCAATGTCACCCTCGTTGTTAAAAAAGAACGTACCCAGGAAATCAAGCAGATCCTCAAAATTCTCCAAAGCGATTCCCGATTTACCGACCTGCTATAAAAGTTAAAACCCTTGGTAGAGGCGAAAAAGCCTATTTTCCAATTATAACTTGACTTTGGGAATGGGGCATTGAGCATGGGGCATTGGGCATTGGGCATTGGGCATGGGGCATTGGTCAATAATCAATAATCAATAGTTCATCTCCCCCTGCTCCCCCATTCCCCATTCCCCATTCCCCATTCCCCATTCTCCATTCCCCATTCCCCATTCCCCATTCTCCATTCCCCACTCCCCACTCCCCACTCCCCACTCTCAAAAATGTTCCTCACCCAAACTGTTCCCCGTCAACGAGAAATTCTTGAAGTATTCCTTCGCAATGGCTGGGACTATATGCGAAGGTTACTTACTGGTGGCAAAGCTGATGAACCACAGTTACCTACACCTGCGGTTTTAAAAAATATCCTGGTAGACTTGGGGCCAGTTTATGTTAAACTTGGTCAGCTACTTTCTACCCGTCCCGATTTATTGAGCGCCGCCTATATTGAGGAACTATCAACTCTACAAGACGAAGTACCGCCTGTTCCTTGGTCAGAGATAGAAATAATCCTCCGTAAAGAATTAAAACTTCCACTAGCAGAAACCTTCAGCACAGTTAACCCGATTCCAGTAGCGGCGGGGTCAATTGCTCAGACACATCGCGCTACATTAGCAGACGGTCGAGAAGTTGCTCTGAAAGTGCAACGTCCGGGAATTGATCTGACTATTGCCCAAGATATTGCTTTAATTCAAGGTATTGCCGATTTAGTGGCGCGGACTGAGTTTGGGCAAACCTATGAAATCAAATCCATCGCGGAAGAATTCACTAAAGCTTTAGAAGCCGAGTTAGATTTTACACGGGAAGCGGGTTTTACAGACCAACTGCGGCGCAACTTATCTAAAAGTCGCTGGTATGATCCCACACAAATAGTGGTTGCGGAAATTAACTGGGAATTGACCACAGCAAAATTACTGGTGATGGAATGGCTGGATGGTGTGCCGTTTTTGTCGGCGGATTTGAACAGCAACACTAATGGTAAAGACCCTGCTGTAGAGCGTAAAGAAATAACCACTTTGTTATTTCGAGTATTTTTTCAGCAACTATATATTGATGGCTTTTTTCACGCCGATCCGCATCCAGGAAACTTGTTTTATCTCAAAGATGGTCGTGTTGCCCTCTTAGACTGTGGCATGGTGGGAAGACTTGATCCCCGCACACAGCAGATATTAACAGAGATGTTGTTAGCGATCGTTGATTTAGATGCTCAAAGATGCGCTCAGTTAACCTTGCAGCTATCAGATTCTGCTCAACCAGTAATTTTATCGCGGTTAGAAAATGATTACGATCGCATGTTGCGAAAGTATCACAATGTCAGCCTCACGGAAATAAACTTCAGTCAGATAATTTATGAAGTTTTACAAGTTGCCCGCAACAATAAAATTAGATTACCTAGTAATATGGGTTTGTATGCCAAAACCCTAGCGAATTTAGAGGGTGTAGCGCGGACATTCAACCCGGAGCTTAACTTTTTTGATGAAGTAAAACCATTAATTACAGACTTGTTTCGTCGGCAATTACTAGGCGATAATCCAGTGCGATCGCTCCTGAGGACAGCCTTAGATATTAAAAGTCTGTCTCTCCAATCCCCTCGCCAAATTGAACTGTTATTAGACCGAGTTACTTCGGAAACCTTACAGTGGAATTTATCGCTACGGGGGTTAGATGGCGTGCGGCGCAACGATTGGGACTGTCAGAGGCGGCGATGGGTTATTGGGAACTGCACATCAGGGAAGATGAACGTCACGGCCGTTGGATGTTGGATGATGTGGCTTTGCCTTTGGCAGAACGATA
>NZ_JAIVFR010000565.1 GCF_020829685.1 Nostoc sp. CHAB 5715
CATATTGCCAGACGCAATTTTAAACACAGGGCAAAAAGCCGTTGGTTGAGTTGTTTTCGACGTGGTTATTTAGTGATTAAAGCCGCATTTCTTAATCATTTAACATTACCACAAGGTGGCTTTTTTCTTGAACCCTGGCCCACATTTACTCCAGAACTTAATGTTTCCCAAATCACCTTCTCCTCTGCCTAATTTTTAAATACCTACCCTTGAAAGATCCCCCTCATCCCCCCAAATTGCAAATTGGTAAAGGTTGTTGTCACTGGTATTGGTTTAATTTCCGCCTTGAGTGGAAGCTTAGAGGATAGTTGGCAAAATTTGATTGCAGGTAAATCTGGAATTCGATTACATCAACCTTTTCCAGAAATTACACCACTTCCTCTAGGTTTGATTGGTCAAAAACCATCTGAGTTAACAATGTTGACTCAGATGGTTGTTTCTTGTGCTTTGCAAGATTCTGGGTTAGTTTCACCTTTAACTGATTGTGCTGTAGTCATTGGATCGAGTCGCTCTTATCAAGCGTCTTGGGAAATTCTGGCGCGGCAAATGTATGAAGACACGGTGAATTTGCCTGTGTCGTCTTTTGGAAATTGGCTAGATACATTACCTCACATGAACGCGATCGCAGCTGCAAGGCAAATTGGTGCATCAGGTATAGTTTTAGCACCGATGGCAGCTTGTGCAACTGGAATTTGGGCGATCGCTCAAGCAGCTTTGCTTATAAAAACTGGGCAATGTCAACGGGCGATCGCTGGCGCAGTGGAAGCGCCGATTACACCCCTCACTTTGGCTGGATTTCAGCAAATGGGTGCTTTGGCGAAAACTGGGGCTTATCCCTTTGATTTGCACCGGGAAGGCTTAGTGTTGGGCGAAGGCGCAGCTGTATTTGTTTTGGAATCAGCAGAGTTGGCAAAACAGCGTCAAGCAAAAGTGTATGGTGAAATTCTCGGTTTTGGCTTAACTAACGACGCATATCATAGTAATTCACCAGAACCCGAAGCCAAAAGTGCGATCGCTGCCATCAAACAATGTCTAGAACGTAGTTGTCTCTCACCAGCCGATATTGATTATATTCATGCTCATGGCACAGCTACCCAGCTAAATGACCAGATGGAGAGCATGGTAATCCAGCGTTTGTTTCCTCAAAGGGTAGCAGTTAGTTCCACCAAAGGAAGCACAGGTCATACACTAGGGGCATCTGGAGCTTTAGGTGTGGCTTTTTCTCTCATGGCATTAAAGCATCAAATTTTACCACCTTGTGTAGGATTGCAGCAGCCAGAGTTTGATTTAAATATCGTTTCATCTGCACGTCTAAGTAAAATTTGTCAGGTATTATGTTGCAGTTTTGGCTTTGGTGGACAGAATGCCGCGATCGCACTAGCAAAGTAAATTAGCCTATTAAACATCATTGATAAGTTTTGTTTAAGCATTTGTTGCAAATGTATAATCATTTGCTGCTAACGTTGAAGCATTTATAAGTTTTGTTTAAGTATTTCTTACAAATGTATAATCATTTGCTGCTAACGTTGAAGCATTTATAAGTTTTGTTTAAGCATTTCTTACAAATGTATAATCATTTGCTGCTAACGTTGAAACATTTATAAGTTTTGTTTAAGCATTTCTTACAAATGTATAAGCAATTGCTGCAAATGCTCAAGCAATTGTTACTAACGTTGGAACATTTACAAGTTTTGCTTAAGCGTTAGTTATAAATGCTCAAGCAATTGTTGCTAACGTTGAAACATTTACAAGTTTTGCAATAACTATGTCAGCCCCTTCGGGGAAGTCAAAAGTCAAAAGTCAAAAGTCAAAAGTCAAAAGTCATTGCGAACGGAGCGAAACAAAGTGAAGCAATCGCAAGGGTTGTGAACTAACCACAAGCTTTTTGGGCATGGGGAATGGGGCACTTGTACGCTCGCTAGTCGAAGTATGGGGCATGGGGAAGAGTTACCAATGCCCAATGCCCAATGCCCAATGCCCAATGCCCAATGCCCCAAGTCGGCGGGCGGCTATCCCTCTCCACCCACAAGGGGATGGAGTTTCCCGCCGACTTCCATAAAAATGTAACAAAAACTACAATATTTCGATTTTCCCAAAAAACAAAGATAAGCTAGGCATATATGAGATCCGGTTCGTAAAGATACCGTGATTAGGAGAAAATTTTATGATTTCAAAATCCCTATTGCTGTCAGAACCTGCTTCTCCAGGGCATATATGCCCATTTGACCAAGCCTGTAGCTACTTAGAAGCGGCAGCTAAAGAATTAAATTTAAATCAGGGTTTGCTGGAAATTCTCAGCCATCCGCGTAAGGTTGTCACGGTTTCCATTCCTGTGAAACTAGATGATGGGGAAATACAAGTTCTCGCTGGACATCGCGTGCAGCACTCCGATGTTTTAGGCCCCTATAAGGGCGGAATTCGTTACCATCCGGCTGTGACACTGCGCGAAGTATCTGCTTTAGCAATGCTGATGACTTGGAAATGTGCCTTGTTAGGTATTCCTTACGGTGGTGGTAAGGGTGGCATTGCTATAGATCCCAAACGCTACAGTGTTGGCGAATTAGAGCGAATCAGCCGCCGTTATATCAGCGAATTGATTAAAGATATTGGGCCTGCCGTAGATATTCCTGCCCCAGATATGGGTACTTCTGCCCGTGAGATGGCTTGGATGATGGACACTTACTCTGTGAATGTTGGTCATGCCGTACCAGGAGTTGTAACTGGGAAACCACTTTCTATTGGTGGTTCGCTGGGACGAGAAATGGCAACCGGACGTGGCGTGATGATTATTGTTCGTGAGGCGCTGGCACAGCAAGGTAAATCTTTAGCAGGTGTGCGAGTAGCCATTCAGGGGTTCGGTAACGTTGGTAGTGCCGCAGCAGAATTACTACATCTTGCAGGCGCGAAAGTTATCGCTGTTTCAACGGGTGCTGGAGGAATATTTTCTGAAGTCGGTCTTGATATTCCCAAGTTGAAAGTCTATGCTGCTGAAAATCGCAAGAGTATTATGGGTTTCCCGCAATCTGTACCAATTAGCAATGCAGATTTATTAACTTTGCCCTGCGATGTTTTAATACCGGCGGCTTTAGAAAACCAAATCACTGAAGAAAATGTGAATCAAGTGCAAGCACAAATTGTCGCAGAAGCGGCTAATGGCCCGGTTACTCTTGAGGCGAACTTGACGTTAGAGGCGCGGGGTGTGACAGTGCTACCGGATATATTGGCTAATGCTGGCGGTGTGGTAGTTAGCTACTTAGAGTGGGTGCAGGGCCTTTCTTACGTATTTTGGGATGAGGAGCGTGTTAACCGCGAAATGGAGCATTTGATGGTACAGGCTTACCATCGAGTGATTCAGCAGTCGGAGGTACGACAAATTCCTTTGCGATTAGCTGCTTATACTTTAGGAGTAGGTAGAGTGGCTCAGGCGCTGACTGATAGAGGTCTTTATCCTTAAAGTCCCTAACACCCCACCCCCAACCTCTCCCCTTAGTAAGCAGGGCTGTTTCATTCCCCAAAGAGCTTTAAAAATCAAGGGTTCTAGCGATTAAAAATTAGTTATTTTGTTACCAGCGTGCCGATCAAACGAACTATTTTACTGATATTTCAGTGCTTAAACGTTCATCTCTTCGTCACCCTTACTTACAATTTTCTCGCTATCATCTTGACAAATCCTGTTTGAAATGGAATGAAACAGCCCTGCCTTAGTAAGGGGAGTAAGGGGTGGGGTTGGCTCTTTGGGGTTCAAATTGTTTGATTTATGCAAGAGGTCTAATATTCAATTATTTATTGTGGGGTGGGCGTCTTGCCATTGGTGTCAACTTAAGCTAGAAATGGCTTAACTGTTAGCTTCCTCACCCACCCTGAACTGAAGTTCAAGGCTAATAGCTAAAGTCTACTGAAGTAGACTTAAGATTTTTGGCTATATTTAGTCATCTTCAGATGACACCAATGGCGTCTTGCCCGCCCATAGCCCAAGGCGGGCAAGACGCCCACCCTACAAGATTGGATCATTTATTTGTTGGAAGTCCCTAACTGAACTGTATTGCGCTATAAGTGGTTACGCAAAATTATTTATGTCATTGCGAACGAAGTGAAGCAATCCAAAGCCGCAAGCGAATTGCTTCGTTTCGCTTTGCTCCACTCGCAATGACAAATGTATATTTAATTTTGCACAACTACTTAGTAATCATTGCCCAGAAGGTGCAGCAGCATGAATCAAATCTGGCTTTTCGTCACTAGGAGGACGCTCAATAGTTTGAGCCGATGTAGGACGTTGATGGCGTAGTTTACCGCCGCAGGCATCGCTAGTTTGGATCTGCACAGGTTTACCCGTATCAATTGACTCGTAAAGCGCTTGAATAATATTAACATCAATCAATCCTTCAATTCCAGATGGTTCTGGATCTTTATCTTCAAGAATACAATCAGAGAAGTAGGTAAATTCAGCCGCTAGTTGATCGTGATCCTCAAAGGTACGCTCTTGGGTTTCACCATTAATTGTCAGGTAATGCTTAATTTCTCCCTGCCAAGAATATGCAGGTTTTACTTGCAAATCGCCTTGAGTACCTACAATTTGATAGGTTGAAACACTTGCTGCTCCAAAGCTACAGGTAAATGTTGCCAATCGCTCATTGGGAAAACGTAAGATAACGCTAGCCATTTCTTCCACTTCGCTGAAGCGTTGCTCTCCGTTATTGGCAGCTACAGCAAATACTTCAATTGGTTCATCTTGAAATAGGTAACGTGCAGCATTAATGCAGTAGATGCCAATATCATAGAGCGTCCCACCACCTGTAACATCGCGTAAACGAATATTGCCTTCTTCTACTTGTTGAGTAAAAACCGAGTTGAAAATCCGTGGTTCACCAATTTGCTTTGAGCGGAGAATTTCGACTGCTTGTAAATTGGCTTCTTCTAAATGTAAACGGTAGGCGATCATCAGCTTTACATTATTGTCATTGGCAGCTTTAATCATTGCCTCACATTCTTCTTCTGTTACTGCCCTCTGCTTTTCACGTAAGACATGAATTGCCTGATTA
>NZ_JAIVFR010000566.1 GCF_020829685.1 Nostoc sp. CHAB 5715
AACCCAGTCATAACCTCACCCCGTATTTGCTAACGCAAACACACCCCTCTCCGTTGCTTTGGAGAGGGGTTGGGGGTAATGTTTAAAAATGTACTTCATGCAAAAGAGAACCGTTATATCCCATATTTCTGAATGAAATTTTGTACTTCTCTTTACTTTGAAAATTGACTCCAATCTGGCTGAGAAGTGCAAAATTCGGCGGATTATTCTTATGCTTCATCTACCCAATAAAGATAATATCGTTCACTATCCACCCAGCCTCTCTGAAAATCTTTGATTGGAACAATTTTCAAATCATTACGGTTGACATTCAGTTTCCTATTTAAAATCAGCAAAATTTTATTTTGCTCATATTGATTTTTGAGTAGAGAATTAATTTGGCTTAATATCTCAGCTTGTTCGACATCTTGACGACCGTTTTTAAATAGGGTAAAGCTTCCCATTTTTTGAATCTCAGGATAGTAAAGCTTTCGATTGAGATAACCCGATAAAGTAGCCATATTTGCATCTCGACTGGCAACAATAAACTCATTATTTAACCCAGCTTTTTGAATATATTGAACTGTTTCTCGACTGGCAGAAAATGGTACAATTAAATCTCTTGAAAAACTATAAATACCTCCCAAAAACTGGGCATAAAGAATTAGCATCAAAGCGATATAATGCCATTTTTGAACGAATATAATTGAATTTGGACGAACATAAAATTTATTGAGTATAACTGGAAATTCTTGATAATAACTTCCCAGCCATAAAGCCGCTATCAGAACTAAATAGAAATGTCCAAAATGCCGAGGCATACCTATAAATCTGAAGTATGTAAAGGCAAATATTACAGAATTACCTATAATGTAGAAAAACAATGTAACTGGCTTTTTAGATAATTTAATTAAGGTTAAAATTACAATTAAGATAGCAATCGTCGCACAAATAATTAAATCCAACCATTTTTTGTGTTGAGGAATAATTAATAAATAAGCACCAAATATTCTACTTATGCTTCTCAATAAATGACGGATATCTAATTTTGTTAGCCAACCATTATTTAACCCACCATGAAGATAACTATCTGTCGGAGGAGTAATAATATAAATGCATAAAATAAAAGAAAATATGATAATTACAATACTTAAAAATAAGTCGTATTTTTGGCTTTGAGTAAAATACTGCTGGCGATGTTCACTATCAAAACAAAATTCAGCTAGCAAAGTCAATGATAAAGAGAATGATACCAATAAACCATAAGCACTACTATTTGCTAGTAAACCCAAGAAAACTGCCAAATAAGTATAAGTTATTTTTCTGGATGAAAAAACTGTACAGAATGCAAAAATAAATAACATACTAAAGGCATAATTTCGAGAAATTAAAAGATATTCATAAAAAGGAAAGAAACCAAAAGAAAAAAGAAACTTTTGTTGATAGTTAAAAGGACTATATAGGCAAAACAGAGTAACCGAAACAACAGTAATTGCCAAATGAAAAATTTGCATAATAATAGGATTATCGAATATTTTTCTCAGAAGTTCCAGAGAAAAATACCATAGAACAGGATGACCTTCATAACGAATATTTGCAATTAAATCCCCTAAAGATTCACTATCTCTGACAATAAGCCAGGGATTTAGTTCATCTCGCCACATGGAATGGTTGAGAATACCTATTAAACCAAGAACGGAAAAAATAATGATAATAAACCAAGGAGAATGAAAAGGTAATCTCGAAGTATATGTGATGAGTTTCTTGTTTAGCATTGTTAGTTAAAAATCTTTCCAAAAATGCTATCACAATCTGAGACAAAACTTATTTATCAAAATATTATCTTGATTTTTTAACTATTTAGACGAATGGATTCTTCCTAATTTCTACTTATAATTTTCTGGCATACCTACTGGTGATAAACCCGCGATCGCTCGTAAGTTTTGGCAACGAATCAACTCGGTAAAATCTAAACTGGAGCGCCCTTCAATTTTGGCTAACGCTTCAATTGCAGATAACAAGTGCTGCGCTGCTTCAGTTTCTGAATAACCACGCCGTTGTGCTATACGAATTGCTGCTGCATCGGCATTTAATTCTGACTCTTGAGACTTATTAGTGCGCCAGATCCGAAAAGTGGCGATCGCACTTAATCCCCCAGCTACGGCTACACCCACCACATCTGATTGTGCTATTTCTAATAATCCGCCTAACAGCCCCGCCAGTACTACACCTTGATAAATGTCGGGTTTAAACCACTTCACCCCCGTCAACCAGCTGACCATCTGCAACAGCAGCAAGTCTCGTTGCGGCTTGGTCAGACGACGCCACAAATCGAAATTAATATATATCGGTCGCGCCTGATTCCAGGGTTGGGGAAAGGAGGCGTCAATCACTTTTGCTTGCTCTGGCTTACTAACGATTTTAGTCGTCATCCGACCAGAAGCAGGCATCACATCTAACAAACGACGAATTTCAACATTTGGCTCCATAAATTTAATTATTAGCCATAATGTACATGGTAATTAGTTTTGTAAAAAATATACTTTTCGTGTTAATCTTTGATGATAGTGTGGCGGGATTTTATAGTATCCGTTTCCCCCCAAGTTCAAAAACTCAAAGTTTTGAATAAACGTTGAGACTCCACTTTTAACTACATGGACGCTTTTGCTCCCATCCCGCCTGAATGGACGAATCAAGCAATACACGCTTATGAGTTTTGCTGTCCTAACTGCCGCTCAAGTAGCTTAGAAGCTGAAAAAGTTTGGCTAAATCGGCGATCGCCTGTACTTACAGAAGACCGTCGTCGCAAATGGCAAGAGTTTTACTACTGTCACTGTGGTACTGTATGGTGGGCTTGGAGTAGCGATCGCCCCCCAAAAGATATATCCAATCAGCAAGATTATAATCCTACATAGCTAACTTTCTTCCTAAACAAAACCCCACCTAAATGTGGGGTTTTGTTTATCTAATTGTCGGCTTTATTGAAACACGATTTAGGAGCCAAATTTCATCACCAATTTTAGAAGGTGAAGGTAGTACGTAGAGTACCTACATAAATTGTGTCGTTAGCGTCGTTATGCTCTGGATTGAAGATTACTAATACGCCAGGAGTTACCTGAATATTATCGGAAAGCTTGAACTTGTAAAGACCTTCTAAGTGATAAGAGGTATTGTCGTCTCGGTCAACATTGGTGGCGACATTTTTTATGCTGCCACCAGTAACTTTGGGTGGTTGACCAAAGATAACACCTAAGACGTTGCCTTCTCCACCAAAGTCTTTCAAAGCAAGCGATCCAGCCCAGTACCAAATATCTGCGTCTGCACCCGCATTAGTGCCATTCCTAGCATCAGCAGTTGTGTAACCTCCCCAACCACTAATAGCCAACGCAGAGCTAAGTTGGAAGGTAGCTTGTACACCGTAATTATTGGATTCGGTAGCAGTGTTATTCCCAAAGGGATTGTTGGCAAAAGCACTACCTGTACTTTGGAAAAGGTTATTGTTAACAGTATTGTTAACATTATTAGTTTGATAAGTGCGGGCGTAGGTTAGACCAATATTAAAAGCTTTGGTGGGTTGGAAAGATAACTGACCAAAGATGGCATTATCACCATCCAACAACCCATTATTCAGGGTAGGGTTATTAGCAGTCCTAGCTAAATAAGCACCACTCAAACTGATAGGGCCGCCAGGATTGAAAGTAACTGTCAAACCAGCGCCACCTTGACCTTGACGATATATGGGGCTGAAACGTCCAAAGCGAGAGAGAGCACCTCTACCAGAGCTAGCAAAGTCAGGGTTAAAGGTATTAACGTTTTCGTATAACTCACCACCACTAGCGTCAATCTTGACACGCAGTGCGTCATTAAAGTTGAAAGCATAGTTGATTTTATCGAATACAACGGAGTTGCCATTATCACCGTCAAAGCCCAAGCGGGTCATGCTGGTGCCAGTTATGTTGGGTCTGGGGCTAGTTGTTGATGTACTTCCAGCATCCAATTGAGCGATATTGCCAGCATTCAGACGGATTTGCAACTGATCTTTACCAGTGAAACTGCTGTACAAGTTCAAACGCACCCGGTCACTAAAAGTCGTGTTGGAATTCAAGTCGGTTCGGGCGGCTGTAGAACCTCCAGGAAGCGCTCTAGTGTCACCAAAAACATCAGACACATTGAAAATCGCTTCCCCAACCAACTTGGTAGTAGTGGAGAACTGATTAGCTTCCAACTCAGCAGTGCGGGCTTCTAATCCATCTACGCGACCGCGCAGGGTTGCTAGTTCAGCAGAATATTCTTCTTGTAAGCGCTGTAAAGTAGCCAGGTCTTGTTTAGTGACTAAATCGGCAGTAGCTGTAGCAATAAGTTCATTAACCCGGTCTAAACAGGCATTCAAACCTGCGGCAAATTCATAACGGGTCAAAGCACGGTTCCCACGATAGGTTGCGTTAGGATAACCTGCAATACAGCCGTAGCGCTCAACTAGAGATTGTAAAGCTTGGAATGCCCAATCTGTGGGCTGCACATCCGAAAATTGGGAAACTGATGTTACTTGACCGATGTTGTTAGACTTTTGAGCTTCAGATAACTGGGCAACATTTGTTATTTGTTCGTTGACTTCAGCAGCTACAGCGCTATTCGCAGCGAAAAATGCAGCAGCTAAGACAACCGGACTAACCTTACAAAGATTCCAGAATGCTTTTGTCATGTTATTACTCTCACTCACACCTAGATAATCCAGTGATGATAAAATGCTTAAAACACTTTACTTTCAGGAATTTTACACATAATCACGGTCATCATTATACCTTTATACTATGATAAATACAAGTCCTTTAATATGGTGCTCAACTATAATTTTGAATTAATTTATTTTGTAACCGCAAAATAATGCGGCGTTTGTGACGTAAAACTGTTCCTTCTTCCTCCAACTGTTGTAGGAGTCGGGTAACTGTTACTCGCGTCACAAACGCCGCATTATTTTGCGGTTACAAAATAAATTAATTCAAAATTATAGTTGAGCACCATATTAAAGGACTTGTATTTATCATAGTAGATCGAAAG
>NZ_JAIVFR010000567.1 GCF_020829685.1 Nostoc sp. CHAB 5715
GCAACACCCGTGAGAGTTATAGGCGTAACTAGCCATAAGGCTCCCCAACGAGCTTGTCCATCAGCTATGCCATACCAAGATGATTCTGCATTCATCCACAATACCAAAAAACTAGCGGCTGCTAGTCCTAAACCGATGTCCCATCCACTACGTTGCCATAGCCCTTCACTAAGGCTAAATACCCATTCTGCAACCATCAAAGCTAATAAAATACTTGCCCAGACTTGGTGATTCAGGGTTGGTAATAACCAATTAATGGTAAAGCAAAAAGTCAGCACTCCCATGATGTGAGTTAGATATATCAGGGGAAGAGATGAGGGGGATCGGCGTTGAGTGACAAATGCCAGAGTAATTGTGGAAAATAGCAGATTTAGCGATCGCAATGCGGGATTTACTATTGCGATCGTTGTTAAAAAAGCTCCAAATAACAGGGTGAGCAGTTCGCCAAATTTAGCCAATTCTCGCTTTTGGCTGCGATGCAGGCTATCTGTGAGTGCCACCATCAAAATTATGTATGGAAATAAAGCTACACCCAGCAACGCCCAAGGTTCATTTTGAGAATTGGTAAGTTGAGTACCAGTTGCGATCGCTAATTTCTGTAAGCTATCAGGTACTAATCGCCAACCTAGCCAAATCGTCTGTAACCCAATGACGAAAACTGCTGCGAAGTCTACCTTTAAACTGTACTGCCGCAAGCGACTTCCCACAAACCACAAACCCAAAGCACTTACAGCTATTGCTTGCCAAGGATAATTTACTACCGAAACTAGCCAACCCAGGAAGAGTAGAATGCTGCCAAGTCTTTCCCAGAGTAAGAGGGATGAGGGGGATGAGGGGGATGAGTAAAAAATAACTAACGATCAATGAATTTTGACTAATCCAAAATCTACAATCTAAAATCTAAAATTGGTATGACCAGTACTTCTGCCACACAAACCAGGTTGCATAGCCATCGAGAGCAATTTCCAGCTTTGGCAAATAAGGCTTATTTCAATTATGGGGGACAAGGGCCGATGCCTCAAAGGGCAATGGATGCGATCGCCCAAACTCAAGCTTATGTTCAGCAAATAGGCCCCTTTGGTAATGAGGCGTATCGCTGGATGGCGCCACAGACTAAAGCCGCAAGAGAAGCGATCGCTTCAGAGTTACATGCACCAAGCGAAACAATTACTCTTACGCAGAATGTCACTGTTGGCTGTAATATCGCTCTATGGGGCATCGAGTGGCGTGCTGGCGACCATCTGCTGCTTTCGGATTGCGAACATCCAGGTGTAATTGCCATAACCCAGGAAATCGCCCGAAGATTTGCTGTAGAAGTTACTACCTGTCCCCTAAAAGCAACTTTAAATGAGGGCGACCCTGTAAAAGTTATTGCCCAGCACTTACGTCCTAATACCCGCCTTGTAATACTAAGTCATGTTTTCTGGAATACTGGTCAAGTTTTACCTCTTGATAAAATCGCCGAAGTATGCAGAAATAATCATTCTTTTTTACTGATAGATGCTGCCCAATCTGCTGGTTTGTTGCCTTTAAACTTAACTGAATTGGGAGTAGATTTTTATGCTTTCACTGGTCACAAATGGTTATGTGGCCCTGCGGGTGCTGGTGGCTTGTATGTCCGACCAGAAGCACGAGAAAGCCTGAAACCTACATTTATTGGTTTTAATGGCATTGTTGTGGATAGTCAATCTCAGCTTGTGGATTGGCTTCCAGATGGGCGACGATATGAAGTGTCTACATTAGCTTATCCGTTGTATGTTGGGTTACGAGAGGCGATCGCAATCCATCAGCAATGGGGAACCTCACAGGAACGTTACGAGCAAATTTGTCAGAATAGTAACTACCTCTGGCGGCGCTTAGTGGCGTTACCTGATGTCAAGTGTCTGCGAACTTCCCCACCCGAAAGCGGTATCGTCTCGTTCCAACTCATAAATAATCAGCCCCAAGCTCATTTGAAGTTGGTGCAGTTTTTAGATTCACAAAAGATATTAACTCGGACAATTGCCGATCCTAGTTGTATACGCGTTACCGTCCATTACTTGACTTTAGAATCGGAAATCGACCAATTGCTTGAGGCGATTCAAAGTTTTTGCAAAATGTAGGCTAAGTACAGCTTTGCGTGAAATCGTAGCGTTTTTAATGCAAGGGGACGCATTGGCATTGTCAGTCGATGCGTTGGCATTGTTAGCCGATGCATTGGCATTGTCAGTCGATGCATTGGCATTGTCAGTCGATGCGTTGGCATTGTCAGTCGATGCGTTGGCATTGTCAGTCGATGCATTGGCATTGTCAGTCGATGCATTGGCATTGTCAGCCGATGCATTGGCATTGCCAAATTTAATTCGTTACGAATTACAGCTATTTTCAGGTAAATAGACCACGCGGTAGGGGTAAAGCGCATTGCTCATTGGTGTCAACTTAAGCTAAAAATCGCTTATCTGTTGGCTTCCACGCCCGCCCAGAAATGAATTTCAGGGCTTATAGCTAAAGTCTACTAAAGTAGACTAAAGATTTTTGGCTATATTTAGTCATCTTCAGATGACTTTTACTATTAGCAAGGAACTTCAGTTCCTTGCGGGACATGGCTTTTACGTTAAGTTGACACCAATGAGCATTGCTAAACCCCTACAACAGATGTGGTTCAAATACATGAAAACTGCTGTAATGAAATGCTGTACTAAGTAGGCTGTGCTGTAACGCACTTTTACTAGTGCGTTATGCTATCTCAAGCTAAGAGGCTGTACTTAACTCTGCTGAACTAAATGAAAACCCTTTATTTACTTTGTGGCTTGGCGTTTTCCGGTAAAAGTACCTTGGCTAAAGCAATAGTCAATTACCTAAACTGTGCATCTGTAAGTCTGGATGATATCAATAAAGAGCGAGGACTTGGTTTTGGTGGAGATGGTATTTCCGTTGAAGAGTGGGAAAATACTCACCAGTTCGCAATTGGTATTTTGGATAATTTAATGCAGCTAGAAGAAGACATCGTTCTTGATGATACAAACTGTTTTCGTTGGTTGCGTGACAGATTTAGAGAGGTCGCCAAACGACATAATTATGAAACCAGAGTAATTTACCTCGATGTTTCGCTAGAGGAAATTTACATAAGAATGCAAATGAATGAACAGACTAAAAAACGTCAAGGAATCAAAAAGGAAATTTTCGCCGAACTAATGCAAAATTTTCAGCTTCCTGAAGTAGATGAAAATATTTTGCTATTCCAGAATGAATGCACTATCAAAGATTGGCTAGAACTCAATTGTATTATCGAACAGAATTCAGGAGTCAGGAGTCAGAATTCAGAATGAATTCTGTACGAAAAAGCGGATGAATAATCGGCGTTTTTGCACCCCCACCAAATTGAAAATTTGGTGGTCAACAAGAAAGTCGCGGGTCTGAATCCCCGACTGATTGATTCTGACTCCTGAATTCTGACTTCTGAATTCTTCTTCAACAAATAATTCATAATTTTTAACATTAAAATGGAACGCCCAATTTTATACTTAGCCATAACTAACCACGGTTTTGGTCATGCTACCCGCATTGCTTCTATAGCTGCGACAATTCAAAAATTATGTCCAGAAGTTCTGCTAATTCTCGTAACTACTGCCCCGCGCTGGTTGCTAGAGTGCTACATAGAAGGCGATTTTATCTATCGTCCCCGTGCATTTGATTTGGGTGTGGTGCAAACCGATAGTTTGACAATGGATAAAGTAGCGACTTTAGAAAAGTTGCTCGATATTAAGAAGCATCAAAATTCGCTCATTGCTTCAGAAGTGAATTTTATCCGCCAAAATCGCGTTAATCTCATTTTGGCAGACATTCCCTTCCTCGCTCCTGGATTTGCCAAAGGTGCAAATATTCCCTGCTGGATGATGAGTAACTTTGGCTGGGATTTTATCTACCGAGATTGGGGAGGCGAATTTACCGCAGTTGCAGATTGGATTAGTGATTGGTACTCAAAGTGCGATCGCTTATTTCGTCTCCCCTTCCACGAACCGATGCAAGCTTTTAATAATATCACAGATGTCGGTTTAACAGGCGGTTCCCCCCGTCACTCTGCTGATGATTTACGTTCTTTTTGGGGAATAACTGCACCAGTGGAAAAAACTATTTTGTTGACCTTTGGCGGTTTGGGTTTACAGCAAATTCCCTACGATAACCTGCGGCGATTCCCAGATTGGCAATTTATCGTCTTTGATCAATCTGCCCCTGATTTACCTAATTTAGTGAAAATTGATGACCGCAAATACCGCCCTGTAGATTTTATGCCTATTTGTGGACGAGTTGTTTCTAAACCTGGTTACAGTACTTTTTCTGAAGCCGCACTAGTAGGAGTACCTATTGTTACTATCCCCCGTGAGGACTTTGCCGAAGCAACTTTTCTAATAGAAGGCATAACAAATTATAACCAGCATCAAATCATTACCCCATCTGAATTTTTTCAAGGGACTTGGGATTTTCTGCGTGAGTTACCTCAATTACCAAAGCAATTTGAATTAATTGCTAAAGATGGTAATGAAGCGATCGCTCATGCTGTAATTAATTATTTCGAGTCGAATAAAGTTCTTCAAAACACCATCAATTAATAATGGAATCTCCAGCAATAGATAAAGAAACTTTAGAATTAGCCACCCAAGATGTGCGTCGAGTTCTAGAAAGACAAAAAGAAGAACGGCAAATTTTAATTACTCAGATGAACATTCTATTTGTTACAAACAGCGCTATACTAAGTTTTCTAACAATATCGAAATTGATTACCGAAGAAGAATTCAGAATTCAGGAGCCAGAATCCAGAATGGATTCTGTGCGACTGGATGGAGAATCGAGGTTTAAAGCCCCCGATTTTAATCGTGGAGAAGAAAAAATTCTTTCTTTATTGAAACCCCTGACTTTAGGCATGGGGTATTCTGAATTCTGAATTCTGTCTTCTGACTCCTTCTCATTCAGTTTCTGTCACAAGGCGGAGTTTTAAAGTTGTTCAATAAATTATTAAATAAGTTATTTAACATCTCAAAATTATAGAAG
>NZ_JAIVFR010000568.1 GCF_020829685.1 Nostoc sp. CHAB 5715
CAATTGAAACAACTTTATTTAATTTTGAGAGATTAATCACAGATTAATGAGATAAAAATCATCTCTACAACAATCCTTGTTTTTTCAACTTAGCTAGCGCATCCTCAGCAGCAGCTTTTTCAGCATCTTTCTTATTGCGTCCCTTACCTTCTCCGTAAAATTTTTCATCTACCAATACTTTTGCTATGAATTCTGGCGCGTGAGAAGGGCCTCCTATTTGTTCTGTGAAATATTTGGGCGGATTTGGAGTAACGTTGCGTTGCACCCATTCTTGAAAGCGATTTTTTGAGTCTACATTAGAACGAGACACAACTATATGCTTAGGATCTACAGAATCAAATAGTGGTACTATAATTGCGCGAACTGCTTCAATATTAGAATCATTATCTAAATAGTAAGCACCAAGTACAGCTTCAAAGGTGCTACTAAGCAAATTAGGATTTTGGTAGCCTCCGTCTCGAATAGCGCCTTTTCCTAACCGCATCCTAAAGTCTAAACCTACTTCCTCGGCGAACTTTGCCAATTGTTTCTCATCTACCAGCGCCGAACGCCGCCGTGTTAATTCATCTTCTCCCATTTCTGGATGACACTTGTATAGATACTCGCCACTTAAGAAATTCAGCACAGCATCACCGAGGAATTCTAGGCGTTCATTATGTTCGCCTTCTTTGGGGTTTTCATGGACATAAGAACGGTGAGTAAGCGCACAGCGTAAAAGTTTTTCATCATGGAATATTAGAATTTTGTGCATTTTATCTTGTGTCTTGTTGCAGAAATTGACTGTTGGGAAACTTTATAAGTGCTATTGTCTTCAGACATGAAAAAACCGCAAACTGCGGTTTTAGTAAAACCCAGTTTTTATAAACTGGGTTTTTAAAAGCTATTTTAACCAGCCACTTTGTCTAACTCCATTAAAAATAATTCCTGACCTTGCCTTTGGACTTTACCATCTCTTACAGCAGCATCAACAAACTGGCTAAAGGTTTTAAATTTCTTGCCATCAGGCATGTAAATAGAGGAAAATCCTTGATATTTATGGCAACGTTGACGCATCAATTTGTCAACGTATCCAAATACGGTAGGCTTGCCTTGGATTAAGGAAGTTTTAGTAGATTCAATTAGGTACTTTACAGCGTCATTGTAATTAATCTTAAACTCAGTAACAGTGGTTTTAAACTGAGTATTATTGCCAACTAATTGAGGCAATTGATCTACAAAGTAAAATTCATCAGCAAGGTTTTTCAGCCTTTGCTTGATATTACCTCGTTGTGCAAAAATTATGACATTTTTATCCTTGTCTTGCAGAAATTTAACTGGATTTGCAAAGTCGCCATCTCCTGACACAAGGATAAAAATATCTGGGGACTGATTGTTATATACATCGTCAATTAAATCAGATTTAAGTTGATTGTCTGCACTGTTCTTTAAAGAGCAGGTAACATCTTCACATTGAAAACCAATACGTTGAAGATTCTCTTTTGCAGAAGCCTGGTTTTCAAATAGTGAATTATAGTAGACTCTTCTAATAATTAAACTCCCCCTTGCGTTGGCAAAAGTCAGCAAGGAACTTGCTAGCTTTTGACTTAAATATACATTTTGAAAATCGCAATAGATGCCAACCTTTAGTTGCTGCTGGCTTGTTTGTTTATTAGAAGATTGATTAGCGTGTGCCATTGTAATATATCCAGTATTCTTTGGTGAACTGGACAGCTTCAACAAATCACACATCTAGCAGTAGCAGGGCTTTATACGAGGAATTTGTACTCAAAAAGTACTTCCCTGCCATAAAGCTTTCTACCGTCGCTTTCGTTTGGTTTAAGTCTCAGCCGTAGAATTCCTGGCTTCCTACCAAGTTTCGCGTCATCCTTTCCCCTGAATATTCATCCAAACATCTTGTCTTCCCGTTGAAAGTCTAGTCAATCAGTTAACTTGACATTAGGCTAAATAATCAGCCGAAGGGATGACACGAAGCTCGGCAGGAAACTAGGAATTCTGCTGCTGAGACAGCCACCAAAAACCTGCGTTTTAGAGTGCGGTTCTTGTTCTGTCTTAAATACAGAATTGCATAGCTAATGCTGGATGTCAATATAGTTGTAAAAAATAAGTTTTATTTTTTTAATCGAACCACAGAGACGCAGAGAACACGGAGAGATAAAATAGAGATTTTCACGCATAATTAATTGAGATTTAGGACTGCTATATATATGACTCAATCCTATCTCATTGCTATAGTAAGATTTAAAAATTTAGTTTGGGCGGAAACACCCTAGCTAAATCAAGAGATAAATCAGAGAAGCAGGGAAAAGTTATTATCTCATTTGACAAGAAAATTCGCTTATTTGAATAACCATATCTGCCTTGATTATCTTGATATGGTTCACTGTAAGCTTCCAAATAATTATCGAATAAATTGAATATCCAATAATCAGTAATACCTGCTTTAGCATAGAGAGGTATTTTCACATCTTGGTCATAAGCTAAAGAAGAATCTGAAATCTCCATCACCAATAACACATCAGTCGGTTTAGGGTGAGACGATAGATAATTATCATCTCGGTTTTGAAGAATAGCAAAATCCGGTTCAGGTTCACTATTCGGTGGCAAAGCAATCGGGGCTTGAGATTGCAAAGTTGCCCTATCACCTACAATTTTTGGAAGTTCCCGCAACAAGTTTCGCAAACAAGTTTCATGGGCTGTACCTTTGGATGCCATTTCAATAATTTCCCCATTGATTAATTCAATGTGGTCATCTTCATGGAAAAAGCCCAATTCTCCAAGCCTGTGGTATTCATCCAGTGTGAAGCGTTTAGCCTGAGCAATACTCATAACCTTACCTTTCTCTTATTGCCATAATACTTATTCTAAATGTGTCAGAAATTGGTATGCTAAAGGCCGAGACTCGCTATGAAAGCAAACAATGCCTGCGCCTACTATCAATCCCACGATCGCTGCCTTTCCCTTGAGTGCCGTAGTCGGTCAAGAAGCAATTAAATTAGCCTTGCTGTTAGCCGCAGTTGATCCTGGTTTGGGAGGAGTAGCGATCGCAGGCCGTCGCGGTACGGCAAAATCTGTAATGGCTCGTGCTATCCACGCTCTACTACCGCCCATTGAAGTTGTCAAAGGCTCAATCAGTAATTGTGACCCCAACTACCCCGAAGAATGGGACGATCAACTATTGGCAAAGTACGCAGACAAAGATATTCAAGATGTGCCCGTCGAAATTATCCCCGCACCTTTTTTACAAATTCCTCTAGGTATTACAGAAGACCGACTATTAGGTTCAGTGGATGTTGAAAAGTCGGTAAAACAAGGTGATACTATTTTTCAGCCTGGATTACTCGCTACAGCAAACCGGGGTGTACTGTACGTAGATGAAATTAATTTATTAGATGACCAAATATCAAATCAGCTTCTAACAGTATTATCTGAGGGACGCAACCAGATAGAACGGGAAGGGATTAGTTTTCAGCATCCGTGCAAATCCCTATTTATTGCCACCTACAATCCAGAAGAAGGCGGATTACGGGAGCATTTGCTAGATAGAATTGCGATCGCACTCTCTGCTGACGGTGTACTCGGCTTAGATCAAAGAGTAGCAGCAGTAGAGGTTGCGATCGCCTATTCTAAATCTCCCCAAGACTTTCTTCAGCAGTACAACGAAGATTTAGACTCCCTCAAAACCCAAATCATCTTAGCACGGGAATGGTTGAAAGAAGTCATCATCACCCATGAACAAATTGCCTATTTAGTGGATGAAGCGATTCGCGGAGGAGTTCAGGGACATCGCGCCGAATTATTTGCTGTGCGAGTTGCCAAAGCTGCTGCGGCTTTGGAGGGACGAACAACAGTTAATGCCGAAGATTTGCGCCGTGCTGTGGAATTGGTGATTGTACCACGCGCCACAGTTGTGCAGACACCGCCACCAGAACAATCACCACCACCGCCTCCACCGCCACCACAGAATCAAGAAGAACCTCCAGACGAATCAGAAGAGGAAGAAGAACAAGAAGAACAGGAAGAAAATCAAGAGCAAGAACCCCCCAGCATCCCGGAAGAATTTATCTTTGATCCAGAAGGGGTAATCCTTGATGACAACGTGCTATATTTTACTCAAATGGCGAAGCGTCAAGGTAAATCTGGTAGTCGCAGCGTCATATTTTCCGATGACAGGGGACGCTACATTAAGCCAATGTTGCCCAAGGGGAAAGCGCGACGCATTGCAGTAGATGCTACCTTGAGAGCAGCTGCTCCTTATCAAAAAGCACGAAGAGAAAGACAACCAGAAAGAAAAGTCATTGTCGAACAGCCTGATATTCGCTCGAAACGCCTGGTACGCAAAGCGGGGGCGTTGGTAGTGTTTGTGGTAGATGCTTCTGGCTCAATGGCCCTGAATCGAATGCAGTCGGCTAAAGGTGCGGTGATGCAACTGTTGACAGAAGCTTATCAAAACCGCGACCAAATAGCATTAATTCCCTTCCGGGGAGAACAAGCTGAGGTATTATTGCCTCCAACACGTTCTATTGCTTTGGCGCGTAACCGCTTAGAAAGGTTGCCCTGTGGTGGGGGTTCGCCCTTAGCGCATGGTTTAACTCAAGCTGTGCGCGTCGGCTTAAATGCTCAGATGAGTGGAGATATTGGGCAAGTTGTCCTTGTAGCAATCACTGATGGGCGGGGTAATATTCCCTTAGCGCGTTCTTTGGGTGAACAGCTAGAACCAGGAGAAAAGCCAGATATTAAAGGAGAATTATTAGAAATTGCTGCCAGAATCCGTGCTCTGGGGATGCAACTATTAGTAATTGATACGGAAAGTAAATTTGTGTCTACTGGCTTTGCCAAGGAATTATCGCAAACAGCAGGCGGTAAATATTATCATTTGCCAAAAGCGACAGATCAAGCTATTGGGAGGATCAGGGCTAAGAGTGGTTTGCTGGGTTATGAGGGAGATGAGGGGGATGAGGGAGATGAGGGAGATGAGGGGGATGAGGGAGAAAATTTTACCTTGTCTGTTTGCAATGGGATGT
>NZ_JAIVFR010000569.1 GCF_020829685.1 Nostoc sp. CHAB 5715
AGGACGTATCCTGATTTACTCAAGGCATTGGATGTGGCATTCGCAGAAGTGACTACAGAGAATTTACTCGGTTGGTTTACTCACTGCTGCTACTGTACTTCGGAAGACTGATAACCGCTATAAGCATTGATTCCAGCAGCAAAAGCATCCAGATAATTGCGAAAAGCTGGACTTTGTAATTTGTACCAAGAACGAGCGCGATTGGGGACTCCCATAGTCAGTACCCAGCGATCTGACTCTAAATATTTTTCTCCCCAGTATTCAGCAGCCCGTCCTCGTGCTTGACCATAAAGACGTAAAACCAGATTACCGTGACTTTGCATTTGCGCCCAACCAAATGCTTGGAATGCACTTTGGGTATCCTTACCAAAAATATGGGGTACGCCATAAGTATCCCAAAGTATTTCAGTGGATGTCGCTAATATCGCTCCATTCTGACATACCACAACTAAGGCAAAGATCAAACCAAGTATAAACGGTAAAATACGGAATACTTTTCTTCTAAAAACTCTCAGTAAATAGCGCATATTTTAGTTATGTAATTAATAAAGAGAATGTAAATAGCCTCTAATAATGATTTAGGCTTGCTATATTAATTTCATACTTGTAAGAAACAAGTTTAAAACTTCAAGAGCATGTTTTAGATAATAAAATTTTAGCCAATCATGTTGATATTTAGTATTTTTATTGTTGCCTCTTAACTATAATTCGCTCAATAATCTCTTCCGGCAGTTTATAAAGATTAGCAATCTCACTAATAGTAGCAACTCCTAGCTCAAACATATTCCTAATCTCCAAAATTTGCTTATTATTAAGGATTTTTCCATCCAAATTACCTACATTTGTACCAGATGTCTCTGGCTGACCAAACTCATAAATTCGTAACCCTTCTTTATATGGAAGTGTGCCTTGTATATATGCACACTCAACCCAAATCAATGCTTCTTCACTACGATTCTTGCCTACAGGACAAAGACGGTAATGCCTTCTTCTATGGTAACTACTAAATTGCTTTTTAGGTTCAGTACTACTGACCACTTCTTCTTGTTGAAAGTTATCAACTTTACCTATCTCATCACTCGAAAAAACTCCTGCTCTACAACTACGCTTACCACATATTTTAACTAGCGAATATCCCTGCTTATCTATTTTTAAAAGTGCTTTTCTCCTTGTATTTGCATCATCTGATTCTAATTCTTTACGTAAATTATTGGGAATAAATCCAGGTATTTGTTCTGAGATTTCTTCAGTAAACCGATAATTAGTTGTGTAAAATATAGCATTGATAACTAACTTTAAAATTTTTAATATAAATTTATGACATTTGTTATCATGAAATTCTTCAAATTCATAGAATAAAAAATCGTTCAATAATTCTATATTAAAATCAACATCAATTTTATCAAGTAAATTATTCTCCTCTAGATAATGAAATATGGCTTTCTTCTGAGAGGCAGAATTATCTATTATCTCCCAGTCTAAAGCTTCGCCAATAGTTATATCTGGATTAATTAAAGGAATTCTTACAGAAAGCGCTTCGGTCGGATACTCCGGCCAATTATCACTCAAAACTGGAAATTCTGGAGAACCAATTAATGCTAATTCAAAACCACCACTAGCTATTTCTTTTACATATACCCCCTCCAAGTAATATTTATTTATTTGATTATTTTTTGTTGACAACGAATATAAAAATTCACTGTTGACCACATGTCCCAGTTCTAACTCTAAGTCTTTTTGCAAACCAAAATGTAAATAAAAAGCTGGATATGGCAGTTTGACATCGCGTAAAGGAACGTTTTCTATATTTGTATTCTTAAAAGACTCTAATAAACATTGAGGAAAATCAAAAATATTTTTGCCTAAGTTATAAAAATTTACAAAAGCTAATGCCAACTTCAATTCATGGAGAATGTTGGCTCTCCAAGTATTGACAACAGGTGAATATTCATCATCAATTATCTCTGTACCTAAAGATTCTGGATTGAGAGCTTGATTTGGAACTTCTTTGAAAGTCTTTTTCAGATATTTTGCATAAGTTGTATTACCAGGAGTGTCGCATACTATCTCAGTAAAGAATTCATAAAAATCAGTTTGCAATGTACTAGTATTAAATATATCTGCTGAAGGCAAAACAGCAAAATTTAATAGTTGAGCAGCATATATTTTTTGATATTTATTGACAAATTTAGGTAAATACCTACGAACTAGAGCATACCGATAAGGAAAATACTTTTGTTGTCTTTGAAATCCCTTAAGACTCTTAGAATCTATTCCCAATAAAGAAGAGGCACTCATATGCAATCCTAATTGAAAAACTTCTTGTACCAACAATATTCAATATCGCTTAACCCCCAAACAGAAGTTCTAAATTTGTAAAGATATGCCTTCAAAGTATTGTATTTGGTTGATTAAAGCAGAATTGAGGAATCATAATTCAGCATGAATTGTAATCCTACTGTCGAAGCCGAAGGGCGAATGAATAAGTGGTGAAATATTGCGCTAAATCGTTCGATTAGAGTCTATGATCGGAGAAGGAAAAGATTTAGCGGTCTATAGCGGCGAGTTTGTAGCAAGATCCCGCAGGATATCCGCCACTTTCTTGTTCTGAATTTTTCCTCAACCAGGCGAGACCTTTATTTGCGCTCTGCTCAAGGATTCTGTAGATATTGATTGAACAAATCTTAGTGGATAATACATTCTACTAATTAGAAATGCAAGGCAAAATCAAGAATAATACAGAGTCAATTAGAATTCTCCTGTACAGGGTCTATTTTACTGGTAATTTGCTGTAGTTCTTGAGAAAGTGACTGTAGCAGGAGTGATTGGGCTGAGTGTAAAAAGAAATGATCGCCCCTGAACATCTGTAGTGAGAATGCAGCATTTGTCTGCTCGCGCCAAGCTTGAAGTTCATCGCAATTAACCTCCCGATCTTGTAAGCCACCAAAAGCAGTAATAGGACAATCAAGTGGTGGCTCGGCAGTATATACATAGGTTTCTAGAACTTCAAAGTCTGCTCTTAGAATTGGGACAAGAAGTTGCATTAATTCGGCATTTTCCAGCAGTGCTTCGGGAGTACCATTGAGACGGCGTAGTTCTTCTATGAACTCAGGCTCACTTAGAGCATGGATAGGTGGATCTGGATCGGGAATTTGTGGAGCGCGGCGACCGGAAACAAACATATGTACTGGTTCTAGACCGTACTGTTTGCGGAGTAAACGGGCTAGCTCAAAACTGACAACTGCTCCCATGCTGTGACCAAAGAAGGCGAATGGCTTGTTTAAATGTGGAAGCAAGGCGGGAGCAAACTGATTCCTTGTCAGCGCTTGGGCGATCGCACCCACAAGAGGTTCTAGCCGCGAGAATGGGGCTGACTTCATCTGGGTTCCTCGTCCAGGAAGTTCAATAGAGCAAACTTCCACAGTTGTAGGTAGACTCTCAGCCCATGTGCGAAAAATTATAGAACTACCACCTACATAGGGGAAGCAGAATAAACGCACCGAAGCCTGAGGATTAGGTTTGGTATATGTTAGCCAAGAGTTAAATGTTTGTGTGGTTGTCATATTTTTATGTCGAAATTGCACTTTTTTCCGTGTACCCCTCCTCTTAAGCAAGCTACGCACAGTGGCGACAATAGTAGAAGACTGTCACAAGTCATTTATTCTTTTTCCGACAAGACGCTTGAAGAAGAATTTAGAATCCAGGAATCAGAATGAAGATGCTTTCTACAAGACGCTATTGCTAGCAAGATCCCCGTAGGAGTACGTTGCTTCGGTCAAGAGTCCAGAATTTTTTTTACCTTTGACTCTTGACCTTGGACAACCTTTATGAAAAATCAAATGCGTTATGATTTACCTCCAGCAGCTTCTTCCATTTTCTTGCGAAGACTAAGTGGTCTCATATCAGTCCAAACTTCTTTGATGTAATCTAGACATTCTTGTTTCAAACCACTTTTGCCAGCATCCTTCCAGCCGAGTGCGTTTTCTCTGTCAGCAGGCCAAATGGAATGCTGTTCTTCATGATTGACTACAACTTTGTAAATTGTTGTGTCTTCTTTGTCGTCTTGGTACATAATTTATCTCCTGCTATTTAATTGGCTATGCTTTCTAAGATTTATTGAAGAAGAATTCAGAATTCAGAAGTACGCCTAATGTGAATTAAATAGGTTGAGATTGGAAAGTAAGAACATCAATACCAAAACGGCGACGAAGCAATAAACGTAATGTATGAGATGCAATTTTGGCAGCAATATGGACACAAAAGCCATCAACAGTTTTGTTGAGTAAGCGTGACGCCGGAGTACCGGCTACCGCTGCGCTATCGGGATTACGTCCGGTGTTTTGAATTTCATGAAAAACACCTTCGACGCGCTGACGAACACGACTAATAAAACGCTTCAAGCCATGAGAATGTTGAAGATGCTGGTTATCACGAGTGAGTGTCCAGATGCAATTACCAGTGCGACGAGCGTAGGCGCAGCCCGCCGTAGGCATCGCAGCCTGCCAATCAGCAGAAATAAATCCCTTGTCTGCGTAAATATTGCTATGATTAACTGCCTCTAAAACACCATCAGCAGCAATTCTCTCATCCGTATTAGCAGGCACTATATCATAAGAGATGGGAATTCCATTCCATGTTGAGAGCATCACTAACTTGTAGCCAAAATAACGCATTTCTCTGGCTGCACACCAACCAGGGGTAGCATTTCCGGCAAAATCGCTATGTCGCTTGTCACGTTTGAGTCCTAACACTGGTAATGGTTTGGTGTCGAGAAGGAAATATTTTTCACCTTCCCCAACCAATTGCTCCACCCAACTGCGGCGTAATTTCTCTAACATTCCATCTAATTTACCTAAGCGCCGATTGAATTGACTCTGGTCAAGTAAATTTGGAAACCATTCACTGTAATTTCCCCTGATGAAACCGAGAAACTGTGTTTCTCCAGGAAATGGTAGATAATCCATGACTAGTGCTAGTGTCATGATTTCACTGTCGCTCATACTTGCTTTCACC
>NZ_JAIVFR010000056.1 GCF_020829685.1 Nostoc sp. CHAB 5715
CAGCAAGCGATCGCCCTTCGGGTAGAATAATCGTCACCGTGATTTTTTCCCCAGGTTCTAGCATTCGTTGCAAATTCTCTTGCAACAGCTTTTGAGCGTAAGCATAAATAGCAGGCTTGTCATCAGCATTCACCTGTCTACCAATTCCTTCCCCACTTTTAATAATTACAGCATCATCACCCTGTTCTCGCCATTCCACTAATGCCCAAATCGGTGTATCTTTAGTTAGGTCAAGATTATCACCAGGATCGCTGCGGGTGATTGCTAAAGCTGTATTTTCAGATAGTCCTGCTACCTGTTCAATTGGGATTTCTGCGATTTGGCTGGGTTCAATCAAATCTATAGATGCTAAAGTTAGGGGTTGGCGATCGCGTAACCACTGTAAAGCTGCAACAGCAGCAGCGCAGGCAAAGACGGGAAGTGTGTATCCAGAACGGGACATTTTTTAAATTTAAAAGTCAAAATAATTCTTCAAAATTGTTCGCGCAGCCTCTTGTAGAGAAGACAGTTTCAAACGGCAATTTAGAACCCAACTGTAGCTTGCTTCTTTTAGGGTAACGGCTCAGTTCAACGGCAGCAGATGACTTTCGCATCCCAACGACTATTTCTGCTCCGTCGGCTGCACCCCATTGTTAGACCCCCGCGCAGGAGTTAGGGTAACAAACTGCCTGCCACTTTGGGCCTGCTGTCTTTGCCAATCTTCACAAATTGCCTTCATGTCATAGTTGAAAGACTTTGCATGTTCGTCACGAATTCGCTCGAGTTCCTCTAAGATTTCATCCTGCCACATAATTTACTCTCCCATTAATTCATAAGGTGTACAGATTATTGGCAAAGTGTATCCACAATCAGAACAAATCTCCAGCAGTTTCCTTTGGATTTGAGCATTTGCAATGTGCTTGCAATTCCAGGTTAACAGGTAATTGAGACTGCTGACTGTAGCCAGTGCAATATGGATCGCATCATCAGAAGCTTTGGGGGGAAGGTTGGTTTGCATCATAAACTGCGCTGCTAAATCCTCTACAGCTTCGGTCACTTCAAGTAATGGTAAACCACGCACCGCCTCAAGTCTTTGAGCAGCCATTTTTGCATCGCCCTGTGCTACCTCACTTAGAACGACTTGTGAGATGTAGAGGGTAAATGCACTTCGACGCAACTCCCACCAATCTCTTGTAACCTCAATATTTCCGGCAATAATCAAGTTTTTGGTCGATCTAGCTGTGAGATAACCAAGAATGCTGGTTTCGATGTAGACGGTTTCGCTCATGTTGGGCAGGCTGTGGATTTTCCTATTTTAAGCTGGGAATCGCCTGTCCATCTGGCTTTGGGGCTTATGTTAGCCCATCCACAAAGCACAATCACACTTAAGCTATGGATCTGGTTTAGCCCACTGAGACTGAAGATAGGTTCTACAATTAGCCCTAAAGTTAAGGTTTGGCGATCGCGTAACCAGTGTAAAGTGTAAAGCTGCAACAGCAGAAGCACAGGTAAATACCGGGAGTGTGTATCCAGAACGGGACATTTTTTAAATTCAAAAGTCAAAATAATTCTTCAAAATTCACCAAATAACCTTTCAGGGTTCGGCTCCAACGCCGTGTTAGCCTTCGTCGCCAAGCATTTTGATGATGTGTTTGGCAAGCTGTTCCTTAATTTCTTGATGCCTTGGAACAGGTTGAGATACCTTCGTTCTTGGGTTCTGATACCAGTCATGTTTGCCACCATGACGAATAAATACACAACCCATTTCTTCGAGGCATTTGATCAAGTCCCGTCGTTTGACGATACCTCAAGTTCAGCCACTCTTCAGATATTGGGGATTGTCCCACTCGTTAATTCTTTGTAAATATCAGTTAAGTTCTCCTTCAATTCGTTTTCGGTTTCTGCCTGAGTCCAGTAGTCTGGATACTCCTCCAGATAGCCAAGCCACATCTCCTCATCTTGCCAGTAAACATATTTTTTGGTTGTCATAGGGTGAACGACTTATGAACTTCTCCAACTATGCCAACCATCTTATCAAACAGGGCGATCGCTCTATCACAGTCGTCCAGAGTGCTACTCACTGAGCAAACTATCAGCCTGCAATGGATACACATGGCGTAAGCTTCGCCAAGCCTGAAATGGTTGATCATCAATCATTGCTTCTGGCTTGGGGAGATAACCAGCAAAGCAATCCTCTAGTCCAAACTCCTTTGCTGAAGCACGAGCGTAATTACTGCCTCCACTGCTCCAGCAGTACAGTACTGCTCCTTGCGCCTTTAACTGTCGAACTACTTCAATGACGCTGGGTATTGGAATTCGTTTCGTTCCAACCGAGCGAACAAGAGTGTCATCGACATCAACAAAAATTACCACAGTTGAGTTTTCCGTGCTAACGCTTGATTCTACTTAAGTTTAATCGCCCAACCGAAGAATAACTATAACTGCCCAATTCGGCATAATATCCAGAATAATAATGCTCCCGGTGCGATCGCTTATTCAAAATTGAAGACAGTTTCAGATAGCTTGCTTTCTTCAGGATAACGGCTAAGATGATCGGCAGCAAATATTCTTTGCATCCACGCCAACGGCTTGTGGCTGCCCGCTTCATCGCTTTGTTAGACCGCTTTACCAGGGTAGATACTGAACTTGACCTTCTAGTTTTCCCTCCGTTTACCACTGCGTTTTCCAGGTTCAATCGTAATAATGTCGTGGTAATTCATAAAAAAGTAGATAACTTTTCTTTGCCTCTGACAGATCACTCGTGGTCAGTCGGCTCAAACGCAGTGTTAGCCTGCTGACTAACGCTTCTTGCTGCTTCTAGCTTTTGGCGAATCGCTGCTTGAACCTTCTCATCAAAATCGGGATCGTCAGGGCTTGCAACAATTCTACGCGGACGTTGATTAATCCTGTCCAAGTATGCTTGAAAAGCAGCTTGATCCCGGCGATGCTTGAGAAAATACTGTTTCAATTCAACATCAGACATCGAATCGTAATTAATTCGGCTCATCAGACAACTCTCCGTTGGGTAAAATTTGGAATTCAATCTCTTCGTCATACCCAGCAAGGATGTATACATTACGAGTCCGATTATCAACGCAAATGAAGTATATGGGTTGAAGCATGATATACGTCAGTTGATAGCTAATACGGTACAAACTTGCTACTTGAGCAGCAGTAGGCATCTTAGTTAATTACACCAAAATTACGAATTACGAATTAGTAATTAGTCAAACACCTACTTCTAATAATAGAGCTTCCATAGCTTCCCAAGAAATTCCTTGTTGAATATAACGAGGTGCTTCAGGATTGTAAGGACTGGCTACTCGGTCAATATTGAGGATCTTTGCCCCATCTGGTAGAACTGGTACATCTGCATCAAATGCTGTAGGGCGCATCAAAGAACTGGAAAAGCCTTTGAAAATAGCAATTGTATCTTGCTCATCAGCAATTTCTACTGTTACAAGTAGGACTTCTTGGGGACGTTTAGCAGTGTATTGTTCCAGTCGCTTGCCAATAGAATCCATTTTTTTAAGAGTAACGCTTACTGTGGTGTAGCCGAGCGTCCCTGCTTGCCCAGCTTAATCAGAACAAAGTAGCTTAAGTAAAGCACATAAATTACTAAACTAGTTATGCCGAGAAAACCTAAAAACTCAGCCTTGCTATTAGCATGGAAATATTCTTTGAATAGCAACGGAGCCTCAAACCAGACGCGACAATAGGAAGTCTTCAGCGCATTGCCAGAAAAAGCACAACCCAAAAAAGGGATAAAGGCTAGTGTACCCAAAATACAATAAACAGTTGTCGCCCACCGCCAAGAAGTAAAAATCAATTTCAAAGCGCCACTGGTTTGATACTCAATTTCATCGTTGATATCCACCCAGAACCACAGCGAAATCGGGATCAAAATCTGAGCTATCAACCCAGAGATAAAACTAACTGGATACTGGGCAATCATTAAGTAAATCGTGATTGCTACCAGGCTTGATACTCGCCAGTATATAGCCAATAAGCGTTGTATGCCTTCCGCTTTTTGCACAAATGCCCAAATTAGAAGAATTAGTGGAATAACTACCAGGAATAATACTGCCAGTCGGTAATCCATCCAGACGAAAGGGCGAAACCAAACGTTATAGTCCATAATTTTTCTCAAACGATAAATAAAACATTTTTAACCAAGAACAAGTATCCATAACTAATAAACCTGTAAGCTAGGGCTATTTCGTTCTAGACATAAACCGCCCAGAACTAAAGTTCTTTGGCTTTTAGCTAAAGTCCGTTAAAAGGGACTATAACCTTTTCTCAGTCGTCTTTAGACGAGTTTCGCTATTAGACTCAGAATTCATTCTGAGGCGGGCTAGATGAGAATGAAATAGCCCTGCCTGTAAGCTATTAGCTAGCTAGCTAGTAGTCTATCTATATTACGACTGCACTCTAACTTCTTTGTGCAAGCAAGTGGCTACCCAACTTATACCATTTCACCGAATTTATACTATAAATACGTTTGTAGGGGCATACAGATGTACGCCCCTACGGTCAATTCATTTGTTGCAAAGATTTTTGGAAAAGATATTACATGGTAAATTGTTTAATTCACTTTCCTCAATCTCTCTATTTGCTAAAAAACAAGCAACTCAAAGCTCCTCATCTCAGATTTTGCACCTATTTGTAAGTAGCGCCAAGAAGAGTTCTAAAACCCACCTACCGACTATATACTCGGCACTCTGGGACAAAACCCCATTTTTTTGGGTGTAAAAGTTTCCTTTTAAGATAAAAAAACTCTCAAATTTTAACCCCTATAGATCAGTAACTCCAGATATTTCACCAATTATTTACCTATTGGGGCAAATCATAAAAGAGGAGGAGTAAGATTTTAGGCGGGAGTGAGGTGAGAGTGCAAGATGTAAGTAAATTTTGGTTGCTTGTTTACCAAACGAACATAAAACTCACTTGTCTAAATTTCTACTCGTCGTAAACTCGGCATTCAATTGCATCTGGGTTGTCATCACAATACTGTTCTAGAGAGTTTTTTGGCTTGCTTTGGCGCTTGTGGGAAGCTTCGGCTTGCAATTCTTCTACTGCATCCCAAGCAGCAGCACACTCTGGTGAGTTGCTACCGTTAGTATCACAGACAGTACGCGCTTGTTCCACTTCTTCTTGGATTTTCTCATGAATACCGCTCTTTGCTGTTTCTTGGATGTTGGTCATTGCTTTAGTCTCGTTGTGTGTTGTTAATACTAGTATAGAAAAACTTCAGAAATGGCAGATTTTAGCTTGATTACTAACCATTCTAACCATTCATCTCATAACTTAGTACTTTAACCTATTGATTTATAACCAATACAGTAAACTACCACGTCTATAATGCATTCATCTTTATTTTTTAAGATTTTGTGGAATTAGTACCATAGATAAACAATCATACAATATATTTAGATGCATCTATTAGGGAATGACTTCCCCAGCTTCTTGGGATGGAGGAAACAAAGGGCTGGCTTAAATTCTTGTAGGATGCAATTCTTTCCAAAATCAAAAATCAAAACCTACTAGCCCAAAAAGAGAAAGAAGCTCAAAACTCATGGCAGACCAAATGCAGTGGGCAAACGCCCTATCAACCCGTCATTCTTTGGAAGCAGCTGTTACAGATGTGGTGGAACGAGCTGTCTCATCGTTAACAGCACCTGCGGATCTAGGACTGGTATTCATTTCGTCTGCTTTTACGAGTGAGTATTCCCGACTCTTACCCTTGTTAGCTGAGAAACTTTCTGTGCCTGTGCTAATTGGCTGTAGTGGTGGAGGTGTGATTGGGACGACAGTTAACGGAGAAATCCAAGAATTAGAAGCTGAACCAGCTATTAGCTTGACTTTAGCACACCTTCCAGGGGTGAAGGTTCAAGTTTTTCATATTGTTGCTGAAGAATTACCTGATTTAGACAGTTCACCAGATGCTTGGGTTGATTTAATCGGTGTGCCAACATCACCGACACCCCAGTTTATCTTGCTGTCTAGTTCTTTCGCTTCTGGAATCAACGATTTATTGCAGGGGTTGGATTTTGCTTATCCAGGATCGGTGATAGTGGGGGGACAGGCTAGCGGTGGGGGTATGGGTGGTCGTGTTGCCCTTTTTTGTAACGATACTGAGGGCGGGGAATGCCAAAGTTTGTATCGTGAGGGGACTGTTGGTATAGCTTTGACTGGCAATATTGTTTTGGAAACGATTGTAGCCCAAGGATGCCGACCGATTGGCAAACCGTTGCAAGTTACAAAAGCCGATCGCAACATCATCTTAGAGTTAGATGAGCAAGTGCCTCTAGTGGTATTGCGAGATTTGATTGCTAGTCTGAGCGAACACGAACGGATTTTAGCACAGCACTCTCTGTTTGTTGGTGTGGCGATGGATGAATTTAAGCTGGCTTTGCAACAGGGAGACTTTTTAATTCGTGGTATTCTTGGGGTTGATCCAACAGCTGGGGCGATCGCAATTGGCGATCGCGTCCGTCCTGGACAAAGGCTACAATTCCACCTCCGTGATGCCCAAGCCTCTGCTGAAGACCTAGAATTACTCCTCCAAAGTTATCAACACCAACGAGACGCTGAACCCTCTGCTGTAGCCGCCTTAATGTTTGCCTGTCTGGGGCGAGGTGAAGGACTCTATGGTAAACCCAATTTCGATTCTGAACTATTTCGGCGTTACATCAACGATATTCCTGTAGGCGGCTTTTTCTGTGGTGGTGAAATCGGCCCTGTTGGTGGCAGAACTTTCTTACATGCCTACACATCCGCATTTGGAATTTGTCGCCAAAATCAGTTATGAGTTATCAATTATACTCCTAATTCTATCCTATCTAATTTGTGAAAATTCGCGGTTTCCACCAGCTCCCCGACTTCGTAAAATTGTCGAGGAGCTAACTTTTCACAAATGATTTAAGACCGCGATAGTAGCCTGTCACGTCGCTTCGCTCCGAATTCAAAATTCAAAATTCAAAATTCAAAATTACAATCCTCATACTTCGGCTACGCTCAGTAACCATAAATAAATTTAGGGGCTTGATCTTGGACTTTTTGGCGTTAAAGCTGAAGCATCGTGGCACAATTGTTTTTATATTTTCCATAAATGAATTTAGGGGCTTGTATCCTTTTTGTCTTCGGTCATTAAAGTAGAAAGTAATTTCAGTATTATTTATGGAGAGCTACTAGCATGGTAAACAATAACAATCAAATACTACCATTACTAACAGAGGCTGACAGAGAAGAGTTAGAAGGCGTTGTGCAGGTGTTAGCAAATGTAACTAAGCTCCCTGTTGAAATGGTTAAGCCACATTTTGATGCATTGCTTGAACAGTTGATGAAATCAAAACAGGATCAACCATTTTACAAAACTGCAACGGTTCTTGAGTGGATAACAGCTTTTCGGGAATGGGCAGAGAGCCATAGACGAGATACGCCCTTACTATCAGAGTATGCTTTAAGTCGGGCAGGAATATACGATGATGACGAAAACGAAGATATTTAAGTGACTTATCTAGTCGATACCAATTTACTACTACTAAGTGTACAGCCACACCACCCAATATATGCAGATACATTGAACGCAATCTCAACTTTACGAGGAGCCGTTTGTTTAGGATTTAGCTGTTTTTCTATATTTGCAGATATATATCGATATAAACGCTCTAAATACTGATATATATATAAGTATATTCCTGAGATAGACAAGTTTAAATATTAATTTATACCTTGTGTTCTCTAGCAAAAAGCTTCATGATTGATTGAGGAAGCATATAATTATAGGTGAGTTCATCATCAGGGCTATTTCGTTCTAAACATAAACCGCCCAGAACTAAAGTTTCGCGGCTCATAGCTTAAGTCCACTAAAGTGGACTAAAAACCTTTCTTAGTCGTCTTTAGACGACTTTTGTTATTAGCCTCAGAATTTATTCTGAGGCGGGCTAGATGAGAATGAAATAGCCCTGAGTTCATCATAATGTCAATACCATTCTATATTCTTTCTAATTCATAGCAAGAATATAATATTTTATAATAATCTGAAATTTGTTGATGTCGGAGTTCAAATAATTCAATGCTAGAAGGATGGATTCAAATCGTATTAACGTTACTAATTGTAGTAGCGATAACTCCCTTCTTTGGGCGCTATATGGCGCGTGTCTACCTTGAGCAAAGTACTTTTCTCGACCCAATTTTAAATCCGGTTGAGCAAGTGCTTTATGCCTTGGTTGGTGTTAAAAACAAAGAAAATATGACGGGCTGGCAGTATGGGCGGGCAATCCTATACAGCAACGTAGCAATGGGGTTGCTGATTTTCTTGATCATCATGAATCAGGGATGGTTGCCCCTCAATCCCACGGGGATAAATGCCCCAACTTGGGACACAGCGCTGCATACTACTATTTCTTTTATTACTAATACTAACCAGCAGCACTATTCTGGTGAAACCTACATGAGCTATGGCAGCCAAATGTGGGGGCTTGGTTATCACATGTTCACTTCTGCTGCAACTGGTTTGGCGGTAGGAATTGCTTTTATTCGGGGATTGACGGGTAGATCGTTAGGCAACTTTTATGTAGACCTAATTCGCTCGATTACCCGAATTTTGCTGCCTATTTGTATTGTGGGCGCGATCGCCTTGATGGCGGCTGGTGTTCCAGAAACACTGGCGGGTGCAGTTGTATTCCCTACCTTGGAAGATCCGAACATTAGTCAGGCGATCGCTCGTGGCCCTGTTGCTCATTTTGAAATTATCAAGCAATTAGGGGAAAACGGCGGCGGCTTTTTCGCCATCAACTCGGCACACCCCTTTGAAAATCCCAACGGATTTTCTAACTTGATTCAAATTGTGGCGATGATTTCAATCCCCACGTCCCTGATTTACGCCTACGGTTTATTTGCTAATAACACCAAGCAAGCCTGGTTAGTATATGGCATGGTTAGTGTGCTTTTCATCGTATTTGTCGTTATCAATGCCATTGGGGAATATAACGGCAACCCGGCTGTGAATGCACTGCTGGGTAGTCAGCAACCGAACCTGGAGGGTAAAGAAGTGCGGTTTGGTTGGGCACAATCTGCCTTGTTCGCAACAGTTACAACAGGCACGATGACCGGCGCTGTTAATAGTTTACACGACTCGTTCATGCCCAACGGCGGTTTTATTACCCTTTCCAATATGTTCCTGCAAATTATCTGGGGTGGACAGGGTACAGGAGCCGCTTATTTGTTTGCTTACCTGATTCTGGCTGTGTTCGCTACAGGGCTGATGGTAGGACGCACACCAGAATTTTTGGGACGCAAGATTGAGAAGCGCGAGGTTGTACTTGCTAGTTTTTTAATTCTGCTGGTTCACCCGATCGCTATTATGATTCCCGCAGGTATCACCCTAGCATTTGCTGATCAACTATCAGGAATTAGTAATCCGGGTTTTCACGGCTTTGCTCAAGTCATTTATGAATACGCCTCAGCTGCTGCTAACAACGGTTCTGGCTTTGAAGGTTTAGGAGATTCACAACCGTCACCTTTGGCGATCGCTACGGGTGCAAAAACCACTGCAACTGCCCTGTGGTGGAACTTGAGTACCTGCTTCAGTTTAATTGCTGGACGCTATATTCCAATTCTGGGTTTGCTGTTTTTAGCAGATAGTATGTCTCGTAAGCAAGCTGTTCCTTACACCACTGGTACATTGCGAACCGATACCGGACTATTTACAGGTGTTACCGCAGGCGTGATTTTAATTCTGGGCGCACTCACATTCTTCCCAGTACTTGCATTAGGCCCCATCGGTGAAGCCTTTTTTATTGCTAAAGGCATTGGCTAGGGAGTGGGGAGTGGGGAGTGGGGAGTAGGGGACAAGGGGACAAGAAAAATTAGATACTCCGTTCATCCCCTCGGAACTCCATTAATCCACCTCGGAACTCCATTAGGACTTACGCAAAAATTGCTAAAAAGCTTAATTTATCGAACCGCCAAGACGCCAAGAGCGCCGAGAATTCGTAGAGTGTGCGTAAGTCCTATCCATTAATCCACCTCGGAACTCCGTTCATCCACCTCGGAACTCCATTAATCCATCTCGGAACTCCATTAATCCACCTCGGAACTCCATTAATCCACCTCGGAACTCCATTAATCCACCTCGGAACTCCATTAATCCACCTCGGAACTCCATTAATCCACCTCGGAACTGGATTCATCCACCTTATCTTTCAATGCCCCATTCCCCAGTTCCCATTCCCAAAATTTAATGTATGCCAACTACTAGTGATTCTCCTTCGCCTCGTATTGGATCTGGAACTCGTGACTCGCGCAAGCACACCCCCAAAGCAGATATGCGGGGACTTTACCAGAGAGCAATTCGTGAGTCATTTGTCAAGCTCGATCCGCGAATTACTGTCAGAAACCCAGTCATGTTTGTTGTTTGGGTGGGGACAATTGTCACCTTTCTTGTTACCCTTAACCCAAATCTGTTTGGTACAATTCAGGCGGATGTCAATCAACAACGTCTGTTAAATGGGGTAATTACCTTTATTCTCTTTTTCACACTCGTTTTTGCCAACTTTGCGGAAGCTGTAGCTGAAGGGCGCGGTAAAGCACAGGCTGATTCACTGCGATCAACGCGATCGGATACGATCGCTAACAAAATCCTCCCTGATGGTTCGATACAACAAGTCAATTCTACGGAACTGCGACGGGGCGATTTGGTAAAAGTAGTTGCAAATAACATGATTCCCGCCGATGGAGATGTAATTAAAGGCATCGGCTCGGTGGATGAGTCTGCAATTACTGGAGAATCTGCCCCTGTACTGAAGCAACCAGGTACAGATATTGCTAGTTCGGTAACAGGCGGTACACGCCTACTCTCAGATGAGTTGACAATTCGCATTACTGCTGATCCTGGTCAAGGCTTTATTGATCGCATGATTGCCCTGGTAGAAGGAGCAGAACGTAACAAGACTCCCAACGAGATTGCTTTGACGGTATTATTGGCAGTGTTAACACAGGTATTCCTGATTGTGGTGGCGACAATGCCCCCATTTGTTGGCTACATCGCCAGCTTTATCAGCACGGCCTTTGGGGCTGAGGCGGGAAACAGTTTGCGGGCGGGTGCTAGCGTTGCTATTCTCATCTCGTTACTGGTAGCTTTAATACCTACAACTATCGGTGGTTTGCTCAGTGCGATCGGTATTGCGGGGATGGATAGAGTAGCCCAATTTAACGTCATTGCTACCTCTGGTCGAGCAGTAGAAGCTTGCGGCGACATCAACACCTTGGTGCTGGATAAGACAGGCACTATTACCTTGGGTAATCGGATGGCTGATGAGTTTATTCCTCTGGATAATCATTCAGTAGAAGATGTGGCGCAAGTCTCCCTCGCTGCTAGCTTGTTTGATGATACGCCAGAGGGCAAGTCAATTGTACTTTTAGCAGAAAAATCTCAGGCTGCGGTAGACTTCAATCTCGACAAAGCCGAAGGTGTGGAATTTTCGGCAAAAACCCGGATGAGTGGCACGAATCTACCCGATGGCAAACAAATTCGCAAAGGGGCGGTAGAGGCGATTAAGGGATTTGTCCGTTCTCGTGGTGGCAACGTTTCTGATGATGTAGACGCAGCTTATGAGCGAGTTTCCCGGTTAGGCGGTACACCCTTAGCTGTTTGCCAAGATGACGAGATTTATGGCGTCATCTACCTCAAAGATATTGTCAAACCTGGTTTGCGGGAACGATTTGACCAACTCCGCCGCATGGGTGTTAAGACTATCATGCTCACAGGTGACAACCAAATTACCGCTTCGGTAATTGCCGAGGAAGCTGGGGTGGATGATTTCATTGCCGAAGCGACTCCAGAAGACAAAATTGAGGTGATTCGCTCTGAGCAATCTGAGGGTAAACTGGTGGCAATGACTGGGGATGGTACTAACGATGCACCTGCTTTAGCTCAAGCAAATGTGGGTGTGGCGATGAATTCTGGAACGCAAGCTGCCAAAGAAGCTGCTAACATGGTGGACTTAGACTCTGACCCCACGAAGCTAATTGACCTAGTAACCATAGGTAAACAGTTGCTAATTACTCGTGGAGCCTTGACAACATTCTCCATCGCTAACGATATTGCCAAGTATTTTGCGATCATTCCAACTATCTTTGCAGCTGCTGGAATCGGCGCACTTAATATTATGGGATTAAAGAGCGCCCAATCTGCGATCGTCTCGGCGCTGATTTACAATGCTCTGATTATTCCAGCACTAATTCCGCTAGCACTCAGAGGGGTGAAGTTTTTACCTTTAACAGCAGATCAACTGCTACGTCGTAACATCTTAATCTTTGGTCTTGGCGGCATCGTTGCTCCCTTCATTGCCATCAAACTGATAGATATTATCCTACCCTTGTCTTAATTTACTATGAAACCCGTTCAGATCCGACGCACTATTCTTGCATCCCAAGTATTAGAAGAAATAACTGAAATCTGGTGTCAATGGCAAAGACAAAAGCTGCCACTGTATTTATTCTTGGCGATGTGTTTCAACCTAGTGGTTGCACCTCTAGTCTATGCAGCTACTGGTGAACAACTTTCCCGCAGTCAATCTTGGGGATTGGGGCTGTTAGGAATGGTGACACTAGGGCTTTCTATCTATTTATTTTTTGTAATGTTTGTACCGGAGAAATTCTAGTAACCATTCCCTGGTTTAAAAAGACAGGGCTTTGTCCCCCGCCCAACACTACTAACAATTGCTTGTTCACTTATGTTGTTTGCGGAACTTACGGGCGCGGTTACGGTTGACCAGAGGATGTACTCATCCCCACACCCCATGACTCAATTTTCGTTGCTACTCGTTAGACAACTGAGCTACTAGCATAAGCCTTGAAAGCGAGTTAACTTCCTGCGTTGAGCTAATTTCACTGTTATTCCATTTTACCAAAAAAGCGTATGTCACAGCAATTAAAATTGCCGTTCGGCTTTCCTCCACTGTCTGAAGTCAAGTTGTTTCCAGTCGTTTCGAGGATGTTCCTATGAGTTTTGCACGCGAAGCCGGTAGAGCTGTTCGTTCTACCCTGGTACTCTGGGTTATTGGAGCGATTATTTATCCTTTTGCGATGATTGCCATTGGGCAGATTGTGTTTCCGTTTCAAGCAAACGGTAGTCTATTGAAAAATGGCACACAAGTTGTCGGTTCTGCTTTGATTGGTCAGCCTTTTAGTAGCGATCGCTATTTTAACAGTCGTCCCAGTACCACCAGCTACAGCACAGCTGACCCCAAAAAAGATGATGCGGGAGTTTTGAAAACCGGAGTTTCTGGTGCTAGTAACTTGGCTCCCAGTAATCCCGCATTAATGGAACGCATCAAAGGTAAAGATGATCCAGACCCCAGCAAAAAGGTTGAAGGTGATTTCAATCGTCTGAAAACAGCAGGTGTGCAGCCGACTGGCGATCTAGTCTACACCTCTGGTTCCAGCCTTGACCCTCATATTACTCCCGAAGCTGCGATCGCGCAAATTGCCCGAGTAGCCAAAGCGCGAGGATTTCAGCCGAACCAACTGGAAACTTTGATTGCTCAAAACACCGATGGTCGCTTTCTCGGCATCTTTGGTGAGCCTGGAGTTAATGTGTTGAAGCTGAATTTAGCTCTGGATAAGATTAAGGCATAGGAAATAGCGAAAAAGGGATGTTCCTGATTATTGCTACGCCTCCTATTCAGAACCAATCCTTAATGATTACTTAAAATCGAAAAGTTTAGATTCCCGACTTATTTAATAAATCGGGAATTTTGTTATTTACGAATGTTAAATAGGGCTATAGGACTCCTATTTGATTTTTGAAATAACTCGCCCTCAACTCGAAAAGGCTGATTCCCTACTCCCTACTCCCTACTCCCTACTCCCTACTCCCTACCTACACAAAGAAGTTCAGAAATCAAATC